>SYIB01000016.1 GCA_005798965.1 Planctomycetia bacterium | reverse complement strand
GGCGAACTTTCGCTCGACGCGTTCCACGTCAGGGTGGAGTTCACGCGGCGGCCAGACGAAGAACCCGTACGCGCTCGACCGGAGCCCATGCGGCTCAAGTGCTGGCACGGCTGCGGCGATTTCAGCAAGTCTTGCCACCGTCGGCGTGGGCACCGAGACCGATGGCAGCATCATCTGTCCGGCGTCGATGAATGGGCTGGTGGGCTTGAAGCCCACGGTGGGGCTGGTGAGCCGCACCGGCATCATCCCGATTTCGATCTCGCAGGACACGGCCGGCCCGATGGGGCGCACGGTGACGGATGTGGCCATCATGCTGAACGTGATGGCAGCATCCGATCCTGCCGATCCTGCCGGGGCAGCGTCCAAGGATCATCGTCCCATCGACTACACCGCCTCGCTGCGCGCAACGGCACTGGCGGGAAAGCGATTTGGCGTGCTTCGGCAGGCGATGGGCTACCACCCGGGGGTGGATGGCCTGATGACACGAGCCATCGATGCGATACGGGCGCAGGGTGCCGAGGTGATCGACATCGAGGTACCCACCTACAACGCATGGAATGAGCACGAGATGACCGTGCTCCTCTACGAGTTCAAGGATGGCCTGAATCGATACCTGCACCAGTCCGGTGCTCGCGTGGCATCCCTTCAGGCGCTCATCGCGTGGAACCGCGAGCATGCCGATCGGGTCATGCCGCACTTCGGGCAGGAGCTGCTTGAGCTGGCGCAGTCCACCGGTTCACTGGACGATGCCGCGTATGTCCGGTCGCGGGACGAGGCCAAGCGACTGGCGGGGAAGGATGGCCTTCTCGCCGCGCTCGAGGCCAATCGCCTTGATGCCGTGATCGCACCGAGCACCTCGCCCGCATGGAAGATCGATCCTGTCCTCGGGGATCACTTCGTGGGTGCGGGCTATGCGATGGCGGCGGTGGCCGGCACGCCGAGCCTGACCGTGCCGATGGGGGATCTGGAGAACCTGCCGGTTGGACTCACGTGGATGGGGCGGGCCTTCTCCGAGGCCGAGCTCCTCGGCTTTTCGTATGCATTCGAGCACGCGACGGCCATGCGTCGCGCGCCGGCATGCCACGGTCGCTGAGTCCACGAGCCGCAAGGACCGTGGCGACGGGCAGCGGTGCACGACCGTCGGCGTGGTACAACGCGTGTCCATGGACGCCGTCATCAGGTCGTATGAGTCTGGTCCTGCCAAGTTGCGCGCGGCCTGCGCCGGGCTCGATCGAGCGAGCCTGAACCGCCGGATCGGTCCGGGCGAGTGGAGCATCATGGACAATGCGGTCCACCTGCTGGACAGCGATCTTGCCTCCACGCACCGTATGCGCCGCATCGTGGCCGAGGAGTGTCCGCTGCTGGTCTCCTACGACGAGAACGCCTTCATCTCGAAGCTGCCCAGCAGCGAGGCGGATCTCGCCGAAGTCCTCGACCTGTTCGAGGCCAACCGGCGGTTCACGGCCCGCTGGCTTCGAGCCCTTCCGCCCGAGGCGTTCGCGCGCGCGGGCGTACACACGCAGCGTGGCAAGGTCACCCTCCTCGAGATCGCCCAGATCTACGCCAACCACGTCGACCACCACCTGGCGTTTGTCGCACAGAAGCGGCGCAGCCTTGGGATTGAAGGCTGAACCGCCGAGGGGGCTTCGCGGTACCGCCAGCTCGGCGGCTGACCCCCGTGCGGAGTACAATCCGTCATGCCCTCTGACTCGAGCCGCGCGGTGCCTGACCCCATCGGCTCATCAATCGCGCGGCCGCCGACCACGCAGCCCTCTCGCATCCTGCTGCGCTACTGCGTGCCGATCCTCGCCATCCACCTGCTCGCGCTCCTTGCCTTCGTGCCGGCGCTTTGGTCGTGGACGGGCGTGGTGCTCTGCGTCGTGGGCATTCATGTCTTCGGTCAGACGATCACCATGGGCTACCACCGGTTGCTCGCGCACCGGAGCTTCGCCACGCCTCGGTGGTTCGAGCACCTGCTCGTGGTGGGCGCGATGTGCTGCTTGGAAGATTCGCCGGCCCGCTGGATCGCCACGCACCGCATGCATCATGCGCATGCTGATGAGGAGGACGATCCGCACTCGCCGCTCGTCACGCTGCTGTGGGGTCACCTGGGCTGGCTCTTCATCCGCAACCAGGCCATCCACCAGTCGGGCAACTACCACCGCTATGCGCGCGACATCCTGGGCGATCCCTTCTACATGTGGATCGAGAAGCACCCGCTGAGCCCGTTCTGGATCTACCTCGCTCAGTGCGCGATCTACGCCGCGGCAGGATTCGCCGCTGCGCTCTTCTGGACCGATGCGGCCGGCGCCGCACTCTTCGCCGCCAGCGTGGTCGCGTGGGGCGTCTTCCTGCGCACCGTGCTCGTGTGGCACATCACCTGGAGCGTGAACAGCCTCACGCATCTCTTCGGGTACCGCAATCACGAGACCGGCGAGCACAGCCAGAACAACTGGATCGTCGCGCTCGTCGCGGCGGGCGAGGGGTGGCACAACAATCACCACGCCGATCCTGCGTGCTGCTCGGTCCAGCACCGATGGTGGGAGTTCGACCTGACCTACTGGGAGATCCGCGCGCTTTCGCTCGTTGGCTTGACGAGCGCCATCATGCCGCGGCGGAGCGTTCGCACGGCCGAGGCGTTGGCGCTACGAAGCCATCGATCGCCGCGTCCCTGAGCGCGGAACGCCGTGCTGCGGCAGCAATCCGGCGTTCCCCGTGGACACGGGGATCTCGCCATCACGATGGGCAACGTCTACGTCACCGGCCCGGATGGCAAGGAGGTCATGGTCGACACGACCTTCGTCTTCAGGCGGTGCAAGGACGGCAACCTCCGCCTGTGCGTGCACACGTCCGCCCTCCCGTTTTCGCCCAACTGAGCTCGGGTCATGGCGCGAGTCCATTGGCGTGGCAGGCGCCGCGATCTACCATCGGCTGCGCATGAACGCCCCTCGCAGCATCCGTCTGCCTTCCGTGGTTGCGCTCGCCTCACTCATGGCCGTCGGGGGATTGGCGTGGGCGCCGCATCCGGCGTCCTGGGCCTCCACGTCCTTGGAGGCTGGTTCGGCGGCCTGGTCGTCGCGGATCAGCCAGCATGTGCAGTCGGCGCGCAAGAGTGCGCTCGATGCCTGCGCGTCCAAGGGCATCAAACTGCCGGCCGATTTCCTGGCGTGGGTCGACGGTGACCCGCTCATCCGCGCCTCCGTCTACGGCTGCCGCAAGGATCCTCTGCCGGTGCTGCTCGCCCTGCGATCGCTCGAGATCGACCTGGGCACGCAGATGGTGCGCAAGGAGTACCCGCAGCTGGCGCTGGCGTTCGCGATCCAGGATTCCTACATGCGGCGGGGCCCCAAGGCAGGTGGATGGAACGACGCGGATGGGGCCCAGGCGCCGGATGCGCTGCCGGATGTCGGCGCGCGTGCACCCTTGGTCCTGTCGATTCCCACGGACCCGCGCACGCCGGTGGACACCCATGCGAAGGACCGGCCGCTCGATCGCGACG
>SYIB01000136.1 GCA_005798965.1 Planctomycetia bacterium | reverse complement strand
GATCGATCCTGCATCGATGCCGCCATCGCCGAAGCCATCGCCAGCGCCCAGAAGGACAGCGAATGGCTCGCGTGGGTCACACGACCGGCCACCTTGGCTGAGGCCGTCACGCTCGAACTCGAGCTCGGCGGCGAGCCCGAGCCGCTCACCGGTCGCACGCTGGCGGATTGCGCCGAGTCGCTGCGCCCTGCACTCGATGCCATGGCCGTGCGTCGTGGCACCACCGTCCACTGGATGCCGGCCAGCAGGCTCCAGTCGATGGGCCTCGCAGCGCGACCGACCGACGGCCTGGGCCTCCTCATGCGCCGTGCCGGACTTGCCGATGCCGACCTGCCATCGATCGATCCCGCCGAGAGCGTGGCGGTCTATCGGCTGCAGACGATCAGGCTCGCCCAGTCGGCTCCACGCGCAGCGCCGTGGCTGGTCATGCACGGCGAACGCCTCGTTCCCGCCCGTGCCGTCACGCACGACGCCTGCATCGCTGCAGCCGAGCGTGCCGCTGCGTGGCTCGAGGGCTGCATCCTCGATGAGCCTGGCTCGGCGGCGCCGGTGCTGCTCGGCGACTACGGCACGATCGCCGACCGTCGCCAGCCGATGGTCGCAGGAACGATCGACCGCCTCATGGCTGCGTGGGCTTGGGCCGAACTCGCTGCACAACCCAGCGATCGAGCACCGTCGTGGCGCGCGCGCGCTGCAGTGCTCGCCGCACAGCCGAACGATGCCGACCTCGATGCGCTCTCCCTGCGTCGCGTCTTGGCGCTGCGCACCATCGCGTGGTGCGCACTCACGCGCTCGGGCACCGACGACGAGCGCCGCGCCGCGCGTACAGAAGTGAACTCGCTCGCGGCGCGCTTGGCCGAGTCGGTCCTTGAAGAGGCACCCGCCGATGCCGTCCGCGCACTCGACCTCGCTGCTGCCGCATGCGTCCAGTCAATCGATGGGCGCGTGCTCGAACCGGCCGCCCTGCATGGCGCCATCGCCCGCGCGTGGGACGAGTTGCCGCGCGCCTCGCTCGTCACCGAAGCGGAGTGGCTCCTTCGTGCTGCGGCGTGGTCAGGCCTTGCGCCCCCACCCGCCCCGCTCGTGCAGGATGCCCTGCGTGATGTCCTCATGCGGGTGCAGCTTGGGATCGGCAGTGCCTCGAAGGAACTGCCCTCCGACCTCGTGGGAGCGTTCCAGCTCGCCGATGCCAACGGCCAGCCGTCGATCGGAGCGACGGGGCTTCGCCCACTGGCTGCACTCGTGCGGATGAAGGATGCCACCACCGACCCAGGAACCCGCGAGCGGCTCAACGAAGCCTGCCGCGCCGGTGCCAGGTTCCTGCTCCAGCTGCAAGTGTCCACTGACGGAGCCGCGCTGCTCCGTCAGCCCCGGCGCTGCGTGGGCGGCATCCGGGAGTCAATGTGGGAGCCCCGGATCCGGGTCGCGGGAACGGCGGCGGCGATCTTGGTCCTGCTCGATCTGGCCCAGACGCTGCCGCCCGCCGAAAAAGTCGGGAATCCTTCGTGATCGGACGTCACGATCAGGCCGCTCCGGTCAGTTGATGGTGATCGCGGCATGACTGAACCGGGCCACCAAGCGTGACCTTCGATGGATCCAGCCGCCACGCACCGTGGTATAGTCTTTCGTCCGCCTCACGAGGAAATCCCATGCGAATTTCGACGCTTGCCATCGCCCTGTCCAGCCTCTGCATGGCCACCCCGGCCCTTGCCCAGAACATGAACGACCGCCTCACGGCCGTGGCGGCGAGCCAGCAGGCCGCCGGCTCCGACACCAAGGCCCGCCTGCTCGGTGGCCTGATCTACATGGATGGCTTCAAGGCCGAAGCCGGCCAGCCCATGGTCGATGTGGTCATGGGCCTCGTCGATGACATGAACAAGCGCGGCATCAAGACCTCCATCCTCGTCGAAGCCGGCGAGGAGATGAAGGAGCGCGTTGCCGCCGCACTGCCGGACGACGGCGAGCGTATGTGGGAGACCACGATCAGCGGCACCGCGATCGAAGTGCTGAAGGCGGTGCTCATCGAGTGCGCGGACGACCCCGCGGCCGACACCGCCTGGACCTGGCAACTGTCCCGCAACGCCGTTCAGGTCGGACCCAAGAACATCCTCTGGAACCGTCGTGAGGTCAAGATGTACAACATCAAGGACCTGCTCTTCAAGGCGCCGCAGTGGACCAACGCCCCTGACTTCAACCTGAACTCGTCCATCCAACAGGGTGGTCAGGGAGGTGGCGGCGGTGGCGGCCAAGGTGGTGGTGGCGGCGGCTTCGGTGGTGGTGGGGGCGGTGGCGGCGGCATGGGCGGTGGCGGCGGCGGCCAAGGCGGCGGCGGCGGTGGCGGCGGTGGTGGCGGTGTTTTCGGCGGCAAGGGTGAAGATCCCGAAGAACTGACCGACGACGAAAAGGCCGACAAGCTCAAGGAAGTCATCGTCACCTTCGTCGAGCCCGTGGCGTGGGAAGACGGCGAGGGCGGCCCCTGCAAGATTCAGTTCTACGAAGGCATGTTCATCGTCAACGCGCCCGACTTTGTGCACCGTGCGCTCGGTGGCTATTCCTTTGCTCCGGTCGTGCCAGCCCGCTCGGCTGCTCCGGCCAAGGCAGCCGATGCCCCGCAGGCCTCGGCAGAGCCCAACGATCGTCGTCGCTATGTCATGATGACTCCGCGCATCGGCTACAACCAGCTCGTCGGGTTCCGCACGGCGACCGTCAGCGGCGCGCCCTGACCCATCGATCCAACCTCGATTCCCCGAACGGCTAGCCTTGCGCTGGCCGTTCTTCATTTGCGGACCGGCCGTCCCATGAGCGCCGACCGGCGTGCGAGCCACCTGACCCTGCGCAATGACCTCCGTGCCTGCACGGACGACGGCATCACGCACGCCTTCATGGTCGGCGTGGGCGAGACCTTCATTCCGGCGTTTGCCCTGGCGGCCGGTGCGGCTCAGATCCATGGCGGACTCGTCTACACGATTCCCTTTCTCGTCGGCGCGACGGTGCAGCTCCTCACGCCGGCGGGGGTCGAGCGCATCGGCTCGCCTCGTAAGTGGATCCTGCTCTGCGCCACGATCCAGGCGCTGTGCTTCATCCCGATGGCGATCGCCGCAATGGCCGGCTCGGTGCCGCTGCTCTTGGTCTACGCCTGCGCCTCCATCTACTGGACCGTGAACTTGGGTGCCGCCCCGGCGTGGAACGCGTGGGTCGGTGCGCTCTTCCCCGCGCGCATCCGCGCGGCGTACTTCAGCCGGCGCAGCAGGATCTGCCAGATCGCGCTCCTCGCGGGGCTTCTCCTCGGCGGCGTGCTGATCTCACGATTCGAGCACACGCCGCTCGAACTGGCGTCGTTCGCCCTGCTCTTCATGGCCGCCAGCCTCAGCCGCGCGCTCAGCACGCCCGCGCTCGTCGCGCAGTCCGAGCCGCGATACCTGCCCCCTTCGCGGCGCGTGAGCCCGATCGAGTTCCTGCGCCGCATCCGTGGCGCGCCCGAGGGCCGCGTGGTGGCGGCGCTGCTCGTCTTCATGCTCGCCGTCCAGGTCTCAAGCCCCTTCGTCACGCCGTACATGCTCCGTGGGCTGGCCATGGACAAGGACCAGTTCACGATCTCGGTCGTCACGCTCTTTGCGGCCAAGAGCCTGGCGCTGCCGCTGGTGGGCCGGCTCGCGGGGACATGGGGGGCCCGGCGACTGCTGATGGCCGGCGCCGTCGTCGTCGCCGCAGCGAGCGGATTGTGGATCGTGTCCACCGCGCCAGCGTGGATCTACGCCATGCAGCTCGTGAGCGGTGCGGGGTGGGCTGCCTACGAGATGGCGCTCTTCCTGCTCCTGCTCGAGCACATCCGCGAGGAGGAACGCACGGCGATGTACGCGGCGTACTACTTCTTCAATGCGATCGTCACGGTCATCGGCTCGTTCGTGGGCGCCTGGGCGATCGACGCGCTCGGCGGCGGGATCACCGCGTACTGGTGGGTCTTCGGGGCCTCGGCGGCGCTGCGGTTCGCAGCCATCCCACTCATGCTGCGGATCCCACGCCACGGCCACGAGCGCATGGCCCCTGTGGTCGCGATCGAGGTGGGGACCGAGGCCGGTGCGATGGATGAGCCCATCATCGCAGCACGACCTTCCCCGGAGATCCGACGATGACGCGGAAGCCGTCGAGCCGGGATCATGCAGAGGTGAAGCGGACAGCCGAGCATCATGAGACGCGTGCGGGCAGCTCAGGAGCCCGCTCGGTGGACCGCTCCGTCCGGCATCTGCCGACCAGCATGCTGGCGACCGGCCTCTCGATACTGCTGCTCGTGGCGGGTGCGACCGTCGGGGTCGTGCTCGATCCTGCGGCGCTCGCGCGATGGTTCACGCACCCCGCACTCGGTGAGCGGGGCGTGGCCATGGCCGTGCGCAGCGCGACATGGACGCAGTCGGGCGTTCCAGGTGCCCTGCTGCTTGCTGCAGGCATGATCGTGGTGCTGTGGAGAACTGAACGCCGCAGCGCTGTCCAAGCCAGTACTGCAGCGAGAACCGACTCTCCTGCTGGATCGCCAAGCCGCAACGAATCGCTCGCGCTCGTCGCCATGGTGCTCATGGCGGCGCTCGTACGGATCGATCGTGCGGCTGAGAGCCTCTGGTACGACGAGATCGCCGCCTTCATGGACTATGCCCAGCATGGACCGGGTCCCATCGTGGCCACATGGTTCAGCCCGGCCAACCACCCGCTGCAGTCGCTCCTGTCATGGTGCTCCTTCACGGCACTCGGCACGGTCAACGAGCTGTCCATCCGGATGCCCTCGTTGATCACTGCCCTGCTCACCGTGATCGCCACATGGTGGATGGCGCGGCCCATGGCAGGCGCGCGCGTTGCGCTCATCGCCGCCGCAGGCATGGCAATCGCTCCAGCCGCCGTGCTCGGCAGCGTGGAGGCTCGTGGCTACTCGATGATGATGCTGGTGGGCGCGCTGCTGACAGGGCTGGCGTGGTGCGCCACCGATCGCGACCGATCGTCGCGAAGTTCGCTCTGGTGGTGGATCACCTACGCAGTCGTCGCAGCACTCGGGGTGTGGACACACTTCACCACGGTGATCGTGCCCATCGCGCATGGCGTGATTGCCGTGGGGCTCCTGCTGCGCGGCAACGGGCGCATCGGCCTGCGTTGGCTCACGGCGCTCGTCCTGTCGGCAGCGTTCACGCTGGCGCTGCTCTCGCCGATGCTGCCGTGGATCCTCGAGCGGCGCTCTGAACTCGCCGCCCTCGATGGCAACGAACCCACGCTCTGGTCACGGGAAGGCCTCGCGATCATCGGTACCTGGGGTGGCGCGTGGCCTTGGTGGCCATCCATCGTGGGCGGTGCCTTGGCCGCAGTCGGCATGGCGCAGGCGTGGCGCGGCATCGCGCGCGGTCGCTTCGCCGCCATCCTCATCACCCTCCCCTTCCTGCTGGCGCTCGTGATCCCCCTTGCAGGCAGCTGGATCTACGCGCGATTCGTGTCCTTCGCGCTGCCGGGCGCGGCACTCTGCTGGGGATTGGGACTTGATCGGCTGCTCGCATGGCGGCGGCTCTACGCCATCCTCGCGGGCGGCGTGCTGGCAGCGACGTGGCTCGTCCTGCTCGCCACCGTGCCGCCCAAGCAACCTCTGCGCGACCTGCTTGCGATCGCCGCACAGGAGCCTGGCCCCGTCATTGTGGTGGGGCTGCCCGACGAAGTCGCGCGCTTCTACGCCGAACCCCTGGGGGTCGATGCGCGCTACGCCAAGCCGTACGGCACGGATCTTGCCTCACTGCTCAACGCCACGCCTGGGGCTCGTGTCGTGATCCTCTATCCCGAGGCCATGCCGCGCAGCGTGCAGGAGACGCTCGACGCCGCATCGATGGACCGCCTGCACACGCTGCCGGGCTGGGCTGACTGGGGTGCAGGCGCAGTCGAACTGCACGCACCTCGACATCGTGGCCTCCCAACGCGCTAGCCCTGTCGAACGCACTGCCTCGTGCCCGCGCTAGGCTTCGTCCATGTCCTACCTGCTCGAAGTCACCCGGCTCGGCCTGGGCAATCTGCGTCGCCACAAGCTGCGCAGCGTGCTGACGAGCCTCGGCGTGATCCTCGGCGTGGCGGCGGTGATCGTGGTCGTCGCGATCGGCGAGGGCAACAAGCGCGCAGCGTTGCGCGACATCAGCGCACTGGGTGCCAACAACATCATCATCCGCAGCCAGAAACCGCCCGAGAGCGCCAGCCCTGGCGGCGGCGGTTCGCGTTCGATGGTCATCAAGTACGGCCTGACCTTCCAGGACCTGCGCCGCATCGAGGCGTCGTTGACCGATGCCGATCGCGTGGTTCCGGTGAAGAGCGCCGGCAGCGAAGTCAGCTTCGACTCCCAGCGGGCGCTCGCGCAGGCCTTCGGGACCACGCCGGCACTCGCGTCGGTCGCCCGCCTGCGTCTGCAGTCCGGCCGCTACCTGACCGACGAGGACATGGCGGCGCAATCGCCCGTGGCCGTGATCGGCAGCGAGGTCGCCAAGCAGTTCTTCCCCAACCTCGACCCCATCGGCCAGGACATCCGCGTGGACCAGCAGGTGCTGCGGGTGGTCGGCGTGCTCGCTCCCATCGGCCTGGCCGGCGGCTCCGGCAGCGCGCTGGTGGGGCGTGACCTGAACAAGGACATCCACATGCCGCTGCCGACCGCCGAGCGGCAGTTCGGAAATGTCGTGCAGAAGCGCACCGCCGGATCCTTCAGCGCCGAGGAAGTGGAGCTCTATGAGATCTATGTGGTCGCGCCCAATACCGACGTGGTGACCGAGGTCGCCTCGCGCGTCGAGCGCATCATCGATGTCGGTCACGAAGCGACCGGCGATGCACAGGTCATCGTGCCGTGGGAACTGCTGGAGAATGCGAAGAAGGCCCTGCTCGTCTGGAACATCATGCTGATCTCGATTGCAGCGATCAGCCTGCTCGTGGGCGTCAGCGGCATCATGAACATCCTCCTCGCCAGCGTGACCGAGCGCACCCGTGAGATCGGCATCCGCCGAGCGCTGGGCGCCACGCGCCGCGACATCATCACGCAGTTCATGGTCGAGACAGGCTCGCTCAGCGTGCTCGGCGGGATCATCGGCATCATGACCGGCGTGATCACGAGCAGGCTGCTCGAGACGCTCGTGGGCATCGCCAGCCGGCTGCCCGGGCTCAAGGGCGCCTTCAACGATCGCTTCTCCCTGCAGCCCGAGGTCACGCTCTGGTCGATCGTCGTGAGCGTCGCCGTGGCCGGCGGCGTCGGCATCGTGTTCGGGATCTATCCCGCCATCGTGGCCAGCCGGAAGGATCCCATCCAAGCGCTCCGTCACGACTGATCCGCGCGGGCCGTAGCATCGCGCGCATGCCAGCACTGGTCGAAGTCGTCACGGAAGCCGATGCCGATCGAGGCTGGCACTTCGTGCTGCGATCGCTTGATGCCGACGGCGCATGCACCAACCATCACATGAACCTGGCGTGGGCCGATTACGACTGGTGGAGCCCGGAGGGCATCCATGAACCCAGCCGCGTCGCGCTTGCTGCCGCTGAGGTGATGCACCACGCCCTCGCGGGGGAACCCTTGCCGCCGCGCTTCGATGCCGCCACCGTGCGCCGTCGCGTGAGCGATGCCGATGCACTCATCAGGCGCCGGCTCGGTTCGGGCGGCGGGCCCTGAGCATTCGTGTCCAAGGGCATTGCGGCCCTGACCGACTCAGACCTTCATCAAGGGTGGCAGTTCCCGGCGCCTGAAGAACACCGGCACCTCGAGCGAGAACGTGCTGCCTTCGCCGGGCGCGGACTGGAGCGCCACGGCCGCGCCAAGCAGCCCCGCCAGTTCCTTGCAGATCGACAGGCCCAGCCCCGTGCCACTGTGTCGGCGCGTATGGCTCGCATCGACCTGGCGGAACTTCTCGAAGATCGACTCCTGCATGTCGGGTGGGATGCCCGGGCCGCGATCCACGACGCTCAGCCGAACCGACTGTCCACGTTCCCCCGAGCGGACCAGTTGTGCCACCACGCGGACCGTCGATCCTTCGGGACTGAACTTGATGGCGTTGGAAAGGAAGTTGTAGAGCACCTGCCGAACCTTCCCGCCGTCGGTCTCGACCGGCGGCAGGCCATCCTCGACCTGCGTCTGGACCTCGATCTTCCTCGCCATCGCCTGCGGGCGCATCAGGGCCTGCAGCCCTTCGACCACGTCGGCGATCGAGGTGGGCGCCACCGTGATCTCCATGCGGCCCGCCTCGATCTTCGCCATGTCAAGCAACTCGTTGATCATGTCGAGCAGCATCCGGCCGCTCTGCAGGATGTTCGTGATGTAGCGGCGGCGCTTGGGATCGGCGCTGGGGTCGTTGCGCGCGATCTCGTCGAGCAGCTCCGCGAACCCGATGATCGAGTTGAGCGGCGTGCGAAGTTCATGGCTCACATTCGCGAGGAACTCGCTCTTGAGGCGGTTGCTCTCGAAGAGCCCGACATTCGCTTCCTTGAGCTCGACCACCTTCAGGTCGAGCCCCTCGTTGAGCTGACGCAGCTGTGCCTGAGCCCGCTGCATCTCGCCGAGCATCGCATCGAGCGCCGCCGACAGCCGGCCGATGGAATCGTCGGTCTCGATCGCCGATCGCGCGGACAGGTCACCCCGCGCGGCTCGTTCTGCCGTCTCCCGGAGCCGATCGAGCGGCGGGCCATAGACCCGGCGCTGGATCGCCATCGACACGACCACCAGTGCGGCCACCGCTCCCAGCCCGACACCCACGACCATGACCCTGTTGGCGATCACCAGCCCATCGCTGATGGGGCTGCTGCGCTCGATCACGATGACCGCGCGGAGCGCTTCGTCGCTGCGCACGGCCGTCGAAAAATCGATGCGGGAAGGATCAAGCACCCGCCGCCACTCCGCCTCGCGCACCGCGCGCACGTAGCGGTAGGTCGTGCGGCCATCCTCGGTCACCCAGCTGAAGCGCTCGCGAGAAGCACCATCACCTTCGAACTCCTCGGCGGCATCGGCGATCCACGGGGCATCAGCCGCAAGCGACGATGCCTCGACCAGCCGCATCGCCATGGGCACGTCCTGCGTGCTCCCGAGCGAGAAGCCATTGGCAAGCCACGTCTCGGCGACCTGTCGCGCGATCTCGCGCTGGCTCTCGGCGACCGTGACCGTGAAGCGATTCCAAGGGACCCACAGCGCCGCGGCAAGGATGGCCGCCGACGCCGCACCGAAGAGGAGCGTCGCGCTGCTGGAGAGTGAGATGCCGCGCCGCATCGCGCAGGGAGCATAGTGGGTGGCTAGGCTCCGCTCGTGCACCGCCCCGGCGCGAATTCAGATGATCTCCGCATGGATGACGTGCTGTGCGACTTCTGCACGTCGGCGTGGACGCACGAGCGCGCCATGGTCGAAGGCCACCGGGGCTCATGCATCTGCCATGCGTGCCTCGCCGTTGCCTACGCCGAACTGACGCCGCAGCCTGCGCGCCAGCCGATCGGCCAGGGACCATGCACGATGTGCCTCGAGGACCGCGGCGAGCCGCACTGGCGGAGCCCCGTCATCGACGCGGCACGGATCTGCCGACGATGCGCGCGCATGGCTGCGGTCGTGCTCGAGCGCGACCCCGATGCGGGCTGGGCGAGGCCCCAGGCGTGAGCGTGCGGGCACGGGGCTTCCGTACACTCGGAGCATGAGCTTCGGCCTCGGACATGGACGCGACCTCGACCCGGGCGACTGGGGGATGGACCAGAAGGACCTGCCGCCCGTTGATCAAGGGAAGTGGGATCCCCGGCGCTGGTTTGCCCATCCCGAGCGCCGGTTCGAGCTTGAGATCGGCTCGGGCAAGGGCACCTTCCTGCTGCAGCAGGCACCGCTCGAACCCATGACCAACTTCCTCGGCATGGAGTGGACCAACGAGTTCTACCGCTACGCCGCGGACCGACTCCGCCGCCACGAGCTGGCCAACGTGCGCATCATGCGGGCCAACGCCGTCGAGTTCATCAGGCATTGGTGCCCGGTGGGCATCTGCTCGGTGATCCATCTCTATTTCAGCGATCCATGGCCGAAGACTCGCCACCACAAGCGTCGCGTCGTGCAGGACCAGTCGCTCGTCGACATCCACGCTGCGCTCGTGCAGGGCGGCGAACTGCGCATCGTGACCGACCATGTGGAACTCTGGGCTTGGTATGAAGAGCACGCCACGCGCAACGCGCACCTCTTCGAGCGGATCGTCTTCGATCGCCCGGCGAGCGCCGGTGAGGGCGAGGTCGTGGGAACCAACTTCGAGCGCAAGTTCAGGCGCGAGGGACGACCGTTCCACGCGATGACGCTGCGACGGCGGGAGACCGCGGCCACTCAGGGGTCCTAGCGGATCACGCGGCCCATGGTGTTGCCGGTTGCGGTCAGCTTGGCCGCAGCGCCATTCATGCCGATGACCCTCTGCCGCGCGCACAGCGGAAGACCCAAGTTCCGAAACGGTTCATGCTGTCGACATCGGCCACGGACACCTTCTCGCCGGGGCGCTTTCCCTCAGCATCGAGCAGATCTCCGTCGATGGCGATCGATCCCATGGAGGCAGGGTCACGGAAGGTGATCTTGACTGCGTGGATCTTCCACACGGAGCGCCCGGCGCAGCAGCCGGTCAGGCCGCCTCGCCGGCTCCACTGCCCTTGCGCCAGGTCACGCGCTCGGCATCGCCCCAAAGACCCTCGAGGTCGTAGTAGGTGCGCTGGTTGGGTTCAAAGAGATGCACCACCACCGAGACGAAGTCGATGATGATCCAGCTCGAACCCGTATCGGTGCTCGATCGAAACGCAGGAGAACCCTGCGCCTTGCCAAGCTTCATCAGTTGTTCACCCACGCCGGCGAGCTGGCGCGCGCTCGTGCCGGAGGCAATCAGGAAGTAGTCGCACACCTGGCTTTGCGCCCCAACGGACAGCAAGAGCACATCAGTGCACTTCAGGTCATTCGCGATCCGCGCTAGCTCAATGGCCAACGCGCGCGATGCCGAGGTGTCGGGCTTGGCGGTCCGCCTGGCCATGCCGGCGGATCAGTCCTTGCTGCGGCCACGGCCACCGGGGCCGCGCTTCAGCTTGGACTTGGCGGGCTGGGCAGGACGGGCCGAGCGACCGGCGGCCTTGGCGGCAGCGGCGCGACGAGCAGCCATGCGCAGACCTTCGCGACGGATGTCCAAGCGGCGCTTGACTTCCGAGGGCTTCTCATGGAACTGGCGAGCCTTCAGGTCCTTGGTCAGACCTTCCTTCTCACAGAGCTTCTTGAAGCGACGGACCATCTGCTCGACCGTCTCATTGCCGCGTGACTTCACTCGAATGGGCATTCGTTCGTCCTCAGGGGTATTCGGGAATTCCGAGCCGGGCAGTAGACCACGACCGGGCCGCCACCGCAACCCCATGCAGGCTAGGCTTTCGACCGCGGAGGTCAGCATGCCCCTGGTCCTTGATGCCTATAACGTGCTGCATGTGTCGGGGGTTCTTCCCCCGGATATGGCCGGAATGGGGCCCCACGACCTTGTCGAGACGATTGCGGGCTCCCGTCACCGCGGCCAGTCGATCTGGATGGTCTTCGACGGGCTCCCCACGGCCATCCTCGGCCAGTCACCCCGCATGATCGATGCCTACCGCCCCGCACCCTTGGAAGTTGGCGATGCGGTCTACCACTTCAGCGGTCCTCGGTCGAACGCCGACGCCGTCATCGCCGAACTCGTGACCCGGAGCAGCGCGCCCACGCGGCTGCTGGTGGTGAGCAGCGACCACGCCGTGCAGCGCACCGCGCGCCGCCGCCGTTGCAAGGTCATCGACAGCGCGACCTTTCTGCAACAGCTCGTGCATGACGTGCGCCACGGCCCACCGCGGGATCGGCTTGGCGGCAAGCCGAGCGGTCCCCTCTCGCGCGACCAGGTGCAGGCGTGGCTGCGGTACTTCGGTGTCGAGCCGATCGAGCCGCCCCCCAAACCGGTG
>SYIB01000135.1 GCA_005798965.1 Planctomycetia bacterium | reverse complement strand
CGCCCTTCAACCGACCGATGTGACGATGATCGAGCGGTCCCGGATCGAGCGCGATGCGATCAGCGCGAAGCACCGCATCCAGCGGCTCCTTGGCTGCAGGAGCATCGATCACGGCCGAAGCGTGATGCCCCGGTCCACGCGGGTGAAGCGAGGTCGTGACGGCCGTGGGCAGATGCTCAGTGCGCCAGAAGACTGGAGCTCCCGTGGGTTGCGGCCCGTTGATGCCCATGCGCTCATCGACCGCCATCGACCAGCCGGCAGGAAGATCGTAGGCCATGAGCCGCGCGCCATCGATCCAGCATGCTTCTTCCATGGGCTCGGCGAGCTTGAGCCGATACAGCCCACGATCGGCGACGAGCGCACCGGGCCCGAGCAGCACATGCTCCCACGGGCGCGGCGGCGCATAGACGCCGGGCTCGACGAGGTAGCCGAGCCCGCCAACGCCCAGGCAATCCGTGACGAAGGCGTGCTCGCGGCCATTCCACGCGAAGATCACCGGGCAGCTGCTGATCTGGCGCTGCGTCTCGACGAGCGTGCGACGCGAGCCGGCCATGAGCCAGAGTTCGCTCTGCGTCACGCCATCGCTCCAGTCGATCGCGAGTGCATCGACGTGGGGCGCCGGACCAAGGCCGATCGAGACCGGCTGCAGGCTCTGGCCGGGGCCGGAACCGATGCGCCAGGTCGTGGTGCTCGACCATTCGCTGCCGATGCGGGCGGTGAGCCGAGTGCCGATACCGCTCGCGTTCGAGCGCATGCTCTGCGCAGGGTCGATGCGGCCGCGTGGATCGACGGCTGCGAAGCCGCCGCGGCCCGGGCCCGGACCGAAGACCACCGGCGGTCCGCCGGGCTGCGTGGCCAGCATGCTGGGCCCCTGCTCTGGCTGCAGGTTCACGAGGGCCCAGGCTGTGGCTGGCTTGGGCGCGCGTTCGATCCAGACCTGCTGACCGGATGGATCCATCCCCACGAGTGCACTGCCCTCGCCGCACAGCACCTCATGGTGCAGGTCGCCGTTGAGATCAGCCAGCGTGAACAGGCTGCTTGATCCTGCGGAGGCCCCGGCATCGATCGATCCTTCGGCCACGACACTCCACTGGCCCGACCAACTCGCACCGCGCTCGGGCGTCGTCGGTGCCAGCGCCACCATCGAGCCGCCGATCTGAGGTGCGGCCTCCGCCGCTCCTGCCGGAACCTGCCGAAGCATGACCAGCGGGCTGCCGTCGATCGCGCGCTCGGTGCACGCAATCCACTGCGCAGGGCGCGACTCGATCGCACTGAAGCGGGGCTGACGCGTCCACGACCACAGACGGTCGTTGCACCAGACGGTGCACCCTTGGGGACCGGCGAGCAAGAGGTCGACATCGCGATCACCGTCGACATCACCGAGCGCGATCTGCGTGGCCGGCTTGGCGGCGTCGCCCTGCAAGCGATCGGTGATCTCGCGCAGCGGGGCGCCATCGATCCCTGCAAAGAGCCGCAGCGAGCCTGCGCCATCGAGGAAGGCCAGATCAAGATCGCCGTCGTGATCGAGGTCCGCCATCACGCCATCGCGCGCCACCGTGACCACGGAGAGACCGAGTGATTCCGTGCGGTCTTGCCAGCCTTCTGCGGTCTGCAGCCACGCGCGTACCCCGGCAGTGCCGAGCGACACCAGATCCACGCGACCATCGTTGTCGAGATCCCCTGCGAGCACCCCCAGCACGCCGGTCGCTGATGAGAGCGGGTGCGCACCATCGTGCGCAAACCCCTTCGGCGTGCCGCGCAGGACCGCGTTGGGGCGATCGCCCGACAACGCTCCCGGAATCACCAGATCCAGACCACCGTCGCCATCGAGGTCGGCTGCGCACACGCTCGTACCGCCTGACTCGCTCCACGCGAGTTGGGTACCGGGAGCGAGGACGATCGACGCAGGCTCAGCGAGCATCGGTCCACGCGCCGGCTCGGGTATAGGCGACGGCGGCAGGATGCACATGCCCAGTCGCCCCATGCGGGTGTACTTGAACTCGGCGAGCGTGCTGCGCGGGTTCATCGCGAGGCGCTCGAAGGTCTGCATCGCGGCTTCAGCGGCCGGTCGATCACCCGTGCGCGATGCCATGCGCTGGATCCCCAATTGCGCGCTGCGCAGGAAGGGATCGAGTTCCGCAGCCCGGCGGTACCACTCGAGCGCATCCTGCTCGGCACCTGTCAATTCGAGGCACTGGCCAACATAGAAGCTCGCATGGGGATCGCCGGGCACGGCATCAGCGCAGCGACGAAAGTGCACGAGCGCCTCGTCAGCACGACCGAGGTAGAGCTCGCACAGGCCCATGCCGTAGGTCGGGGTGCCCCACATCTCGACGCCGGGTCCGCTGTACGACCGAAGGATCGATCGGAACTCCTCGATTGCGCGTTCCTGCGCACCTTCGACCGACTGGTTCATCAGCCCGATCGCGGCATTGGTCAGCCCCCAACGGTTGCCGTGGACCTGCGCGCTGCCCTGGAACTGCAGCCGTGCGGCCTCGAAGTCAAACTGCCCCATCAGACCGATGCCGTGGTTGAGGGCACCGATCTGAACCGCGCTCAGTTCGGGTTCATCCGACGCGGGCTTTGAGCAACCACTCGTTGCCGCAGCGATCAGCAGCAGCGCGCCAAGCGCACGACCAGCGCCGCGCACGGTGCGGCGTGCTGGGGAATCGATGGCTCCCCCCGCTCCACTCACGGCAGTTCCCGCTTCGCGTGGGCGATGCGCTCATTGGTGGCCTCGATCGAGATCGCACCGGTGCCCGATGGCGCCAGGTACGGCTGCCCCATGTACGGGTGCGCGCTCGTGCGCAGGTGCGCCCGCATGTCGTGGCCTCGCGAGCGGGCCCGTGCGGCACGCAGCGCACCGAGATCGATCGGTGCCACCACGACCTTCTCGCCCGGGCCGGGGTCAGCCTGCGCGAGGACACGGCCCTCGAAGTCGACGACCATCGATCCACCCGGCCAGGAGAACGGCGGATAGTCGCGGAAGCTCGCACCTTGGTTCGCGGCGACGACATAGGCCGTGTTCTCGGCGGCGCGGGCGCGATTGAAGAGCGTCCACCAGTCCATCGGCTGTGTTGCGCCCCAGGGATCCATGTAGGCACTCACACGGACCAGGACCTCGGCGCCGTTGAAGGCCAGCTGCCGGATCGTTTCGGGGAAAAGCCAGTCGTAGCAGATCGCGCAGCCGATGCGGCCGATCGGCGTGTCCGCCACCGGGAACATGGGCAGGTCGTAATCAGCCAAGTCGTGCGGGCTCGCGTGGACTTCCCACGGGATCCACGGGTTCACCTTGCGGTAGGTCGTCAGGATCCCGTCAGGGCCGATGAGCATGGTCGTGTTGAAGACTGCATCGGGCCAGCGCGGATGCCGCTCGAGGAAGGTGCCCGTCTGGATCCAACAGCCGAGCTTCTTGCAGACGCGCGCGTAGGCATCGGTGTGTTCGTTCGGCAGCTCGACCGCCAGGTGCTGCTGCAGCTCCTTGACCGTCAGGTAGCACGGCGGCGTGTGCGCGAACTCGGGAAACGCGATCAAGCGCACATCGAAGAACGGCTCGTAGCCACCCACCGTCGACTCGGCCATGGAACACATGCGTGCCACGCGATCGGCGATGGCGCTGCGGTCCTTCGGCGTCTCGAATGCGGTCTGGATGGCTGCTGCGTGGTACCTCACGTGCGCTCCTCAATCCAAAGCTGTTGGATCGCCTCAAGAATGCGCTCGTTGCTGGGGTGACCGGGCTGCTCGGCGAACCCAGGCAGATCCGCCACGAGCGTACGCAGGCGGGGAAAACTCACCGACACGGGATCGACGTCGGGATGGCGGTCAGCCAGCTCCTCGGCGATGCGCTGGACATCGAGCCAATGGAAACTAGCAGCCATCAGTGCGGCACTTCCTTGACGGCGTTGCGGTTCCAGCTCGGCACGCGGATCACGATGCGACCGGCCTTCTTGATCTCGCACTGGCAGGCGAGGCGGCTGTTGCGTTGGATGCCGGGAGCTTCCTCGACGCGGTCGTCCTCGGCCTCGGTCGATTCGCTCAGGCAGTCCATGCCTTCCTCCACGTAGATGTGGCAGGTGCTGCAGGCGCAGACACCGCCACAGGCATGTTCAATGTTGATGTGCTGATCGAGCGAGAGTTCAAGCAGGCTTTCGCCGGTGGCGCCCGTCAGGTTCCAATCCTTCTGCTCGGTGCCGGTGGCGCCTTCCGGGTCCTCGAGGTGGATGGTGACCGGGACGGTGCGCTCGCCGCGCGGGCCTTCTGATCGCTTGAAGCTCATGGGGCATGAAGTGTAGCCCTGCGCCCGTACCATGGCGGGATGTCCGCCGCGCCCGATCCTCTTGCCCTGAGCAGCCTTGCGTTCGTTGATGCCGCCAAGGCTGCGGGCATCGCGCGTGGCGTGG
>SYIB01000134.1 GCA_005798965.1 Planctomycetia bacterium | reverse complement strand
ACGCACCGCCTACAGAGAGGTTCAAGTCATTCGTGCCGAGGAGTAGTACGTGCCCATGACCCCCCCGCGGTAGGACTCCCGAATTTGGAGAGGGCTGGCGAAACTCTCGGCCAGAAGCGGTTGCGTTCCTGCGGGAGCCGTGAGGGAGAGGACCCTGAACCCCATCGTGCCCACGGCCTGCGTGAACCGGCCGCGACCATCGTGGGTCTCCACGCGCACGACGACCAGGCACCCATCTGGCCGCTGCTCCAGGACCGGGGCGGGGTTGAGGACCAGGCTCGTCACGGTGGGCATCGCCTTGATCGCCTCGGGGGAGAAGCTCCCGGCTGCCATCGCGGTCGCCAACTTGTTCTGCAGCTCTTGATTCTCCCGCTCCAGCGCCTGTGATCGATCGACCGCTGCCTGCATGTCGCGGCGGAGCGCATCATTGGGCGACGGCGAGACGACCGTGGCAGAGCAGCCGCCAAGGATCACGAGGGCGAGGAGGGCATATCGGGTCATGATTCGTCATCCTGCGCCGCAGCCAGGCTGACATCGAAGGCCAGCTGCTCGAGCGCCACGCTGAAGTCCACGTTGCGCACGCAGATGGCGGCCGGTACGTCGAGCCGGCAAGGTGTGAAGTTCAGGATGCCGCGGATCCGAGCATCGACCAGCATCGCCGCGACGGCCGGTGCCGCATCCGCCGGCACGGCCACGATGCCGATCTCTGCCTTGAGCGAGGCCACCCCGCGCACCACATCCTCGATCGGGCTCACCTTGTGGCCGGCGATGGTGGTGCCGATGATCTCGCGCGAGCGGTCGAAAACCGCCTTGATCTCGAATCCGTCCTCCTCGAAGCGGCGGTACGAGAGCAACGCACGACCGATGTTGCCTGCCCCCACGAGCACGCATGGCCAAGCACGGTCGATGCCCATGATGATGCGCAGGCGCTCCAGCAAGTCGATGCACCGGTAGCCCACTCCAGGCTGGCCGAAGTGCCCGAAATGCGCCAGATCCTTGCGCACCTGGGCATCCGTCAGCCCTAGGACCTCGCCGAGCTGGCGGCTGCTGATCGTGGCACTGCCATCACGTGCACGGAGCTTGAGCTCCCGCAGATAGAGGCTGAGGCGGCGAGCCGCCGGCCGTGGCACGCGCGATCGGGACGACATGCTGCCGAGTGTACGGCAGTGCGCACGGGCCGCCATAGACTGCCGGAATGCATCTGGCGCAGATCCTCGCGGGACCCTCCATGAGCGCGAGCTTCGAGTACTTCCCTCCCCGCACCGAGGCCGGATGGGGTGCCCTCTTTGCGACCATCGCCGAGTGCGAGGCCCTCGCCCCGAGCTTCGTCTCGGTGACCTATGGCGCGGGTGGGTCCACGCGCGCGCAGACGCATGACCTGGTCGTGCGACTGCGACAGGACACGAGCCTCGATCCCATGCCGCACCTGACCTGCGTTGGCCACCGTGCCGACGAGATCGAAGGCATCCTGACGCGATACGCCGAGGCTGGCGTGAGCAATGTGCTGGCCTTGCGTGGCGATCCGCAGCCCGATGCCGCCGTCGGCGACTTCGCGCACGCAGCAGATCTCGTCCAGGCGATCCAGCGCTTCAATGATGCGGGCCGCCATGGTGCCGGATCACGATTCGGTGTCGCCGTGGCCGGATTCCCGGAGGGGCATCCACAGACCCCCAACACCCTCGTGCAGATGGACCACCTCAAGGCGAAGGTCGACGCTGGCGCCGATGCGATCATCACGCAGCTCTTCTTCGACAACGGTGCGTTCCATGACTGGCGCGAGCGTTGCCAGCTGGCGGGCATCCGCGTGCCGATCGTGGCTGGCATCATGCCAGTGACGAGCCTGTCGGGCCTGCGCCGCATGGCTGAGCTGGCCGCCGGCACGCGTTACCCGGCCAAGCTGCTGCGCGCCCTGGCACGGGCAGGCAGTGATGACGAGGCGGTCGCGCGCGTCGGAACGCACTGGGCGACCGAGCAATGCCGCGATCTGATCGACGCAGGTGTGGCTGGGATCCACTTCTACACGCTGAACAAGTCCGCCAGCACACGCCGGATCTACGAAACGCTGGGCGCACGGACGAGTGCACAGTTGCGGCCAGGCTGATGCGCTCGGCTGCGCTCGCCACGGCCAACCCTTGACGAAGACAGCGGGCAACGCTCAGCGCGGAGCGAGCCACACGCCACGCAGGACCTTCGACAGCGTCGGATTGGTGCCAGCCTGGTCCATCGCTGAGAGTCCCACGGCCGTGGCGTCGGCGTCACCGAGCTGGAAACCGATGTAGGCCTGGACCAGCCCAAGATCGAACGCATCGGCCTGCCGTGGCGCTTCGTCCTTGGCTCGTGCGAGCACAGCGCGAAGGCGCGCAGCATCCGGCAGCAACGAAGGATCGAACTTCACGTCGATCATCTCGGGACTCGAGATGAACAGGTCGTGCAGCGTGAGGCCGGCGCTGCGCAGCAAGCCAGCGCCGATCTGCGCGTTGCCCTTCACCGCCAGCGCCGTGGGATGGTCCATCACCAGCGCGGCAGCCGTTCGGGCGGAATCCTCGGCCAGGAAATAGTCACCACGCTTCATCTGCGCCGCAGCCATGCGCAACAGCTCGTCGACGCGCTGCCCGGTCTCGGCATCGATGGTCTTCATCGTCATGCCGTGCTTGAGGATCAGTGCCGTCTCCTCCGGCGTCAGTGGCCGGGGACCGCGGATCGTGGAGCCATCGGTCGGCGCCTTGCCGGCATCCGCTGGATTGTCCTTGGGGGCCACCTCCGCCTCGCCTGATCGAAGTTGATCGCGGATCGACTCGAGGAGCTCGGCGGCATCGTCGCCCGAGGCACCAGGCGGCGTCTTGTCACGCTCACGCCGCTGCTTGGCATCCTCTGCCGCGCGACCCTTCAGGCGCTCGATCACCGTTCGGTAGTCCTTCGAGACCGGCTGCCCGCTGCGTTCCGATTCATCAAGACGCCGCCGGTAGGGTTGGTCGAACGCTGTGACGGCGCGCTCGAAGGCCACCATGCCGCGATCGATGTCCTGCCGGACCTGCGCGGCCTCGTATGGGCTGGGTGCGAAGAAGTCCGGGCGATTCTCCGCACCGACCGTGGTCGCACCGCGGACCGGATGGAAGAACGTGGCGTAACTGGGCCGATTGCGGTCATCGGCTGCAACCGCCAGCTGCCGCCACTGCTGGGCACCGGATCGGTAACCCGCCAGCGACTGCGTTCCCACGACATCGTCGAGTCGGACCTGGCTGTCGACCCGGCGCCAGTCCGGGATCCGCGACAATTCGACCGGATCCGGCGTGAGGTACGGACGCCATTGGAACTGGCCGAGCCCGTTGGCCAGGAGGAACCGGTCCTGCGCGCGCGAACTGTTGATGAACGCCGGATTGCTCAGTGCCGAACCGGCGAGGAACCCCTCGATCGTGCCCATGCGCGTACTGCCCATGGATGCACTGGGGTTCAGGAACGAACTGCTGCCGCCGCGAAAATCCGACGGGGCCGTGTAGCCCACGTTGCCGCGGAACTGGGAGCCGCCCGCCACGCCGCCCGTGACGACGAGGTTGCGGTAGTCGCATTCATCCTTGCTGAAGCCGGACCGGCGAGATTCGTTCACCCCAGATGACCCACGCCGGAGGTTCCGATCCAGCGCGGTGCCCTGCCGAGAGGTCGCGTTGCGTGTGATGCTCGAGTCGAGCGTGTTCTGCGCCTGCGCCGATGCAGCCACCATCACCACGATGAGTCCGGGGATGAGGGCACGCTTCGGCACCTCCAAAGTATAAGGTTGCGCCATGCACGGAACCTCGACGGATCGGGCACATCCCTGGGCCGTGGCCGCCGTGCTGGCGCTGATGGCCATGGCAGTGACGTTCGGACTGGTCGTGCCGAGCGCTCGCCCATCCGTTTCGCAGGATGGATTTGTTCCCGTCGGCGAGGTCATCGCAACCCTCGAACGCCTGCGTGCCGAGATCGTGGCGCTGGAAACGCTTCGGCCCAAGAGCGTCGGGATCGAATCGCAGGGCATGATGGCCACACGACTTCAGCTGGCATTTGGTCGCCCCATCGCGATACCGGATCTCACCCCGACCGGGCTGGTCCTCATGTCGATCCGCGCGGTGACCGATGCCGTACCGCAGCAGACCGTGATCCTCGGGTACGGCAACGACCTTGA
Source organism: Planctomycetia bacterium (assembly GCA_005798965.1). Taxonomy (GTDB): domain Bacteria; phylum Planctomycetota; class Phycisphaerae; order Phycisphaerales; family SM1A02; genus SYIB01. The sequence continues at coordinate 794 of SYIB01000134.1, read as the reverse complement.
GGTGCAGGCCTGGATCGGCCTCGCCGAGGATGTCGGGCAGTTTGCCATCTGTGACCGCTTCGGCCAACTGGTCCAGTTCGAACCCGATCAACTCGTGGGCGACCTGGGCAGCACTGACGAGCCGTCGGTCTATGCCTGGCGCAACGACGGACTGCTGTGGATCGTCATGGGTGATGATGCCGCACTGCTCACGCAGATCCTCGCTGGGGCGGATGCACCTGAGCGCAGCGCAGCACACTCGCGCTGAGCATGATCATCCCCACGCGCGTGCCCGGACCAGGACCCGGTCACCGATACCATCGTCGTGCCATGGCACGCGCCTACATCACGACGCCGATCTACTACGTCAACGACCGACCCCACATCGGCCACGCCTACACCACCACGCTCTGCGACGTGTGGGCCCGCGCCATGCGTGCCTGCGGCGAGGACGTGTTCTTCCTCACGGGCACCGACGAGCACGGCGTGAAGGTCGAGAAGAGCGCGCAGGAGCGCGGCATCAGTCCCAAGGCCCTGGCCGACGAGAACAGTGCCGAGTTTCGCCGTGTGCTCGGTACCTTCGGGCTCTCCAACGACGACTTCATCCGTACGACCGAGCCACGCCACGAACGCCAGGTGCAGGAGTTCGTGCACCGCCTGCTCGCCACCGGTGCGGTCTACGCCGGTGAGTTCGAGGGCTGGTACGACGAGAGCCAGGAGGAGTACGTCACCGAGACCCGCGCGAAGGAGTGCAACTACCTGAGCCCACTCAGCGGCAAGCCGCTCGTGCGTGCGAAGGAACGCAACTACTACTT
>SYIB01000133.1 GCA_005798965.1 Planctomycetia bacterium | reverse complement strand
GATCGAGCAGGAGGGCACGTACCCCTTGCCCGAAGCGCAACTCGATCGCTTCCTTCTCAAGGTCCGCGTGCCCGCGGTCGACCAGGCGACCTTGAACGAGGTCCTCAACCGCACCACGGCGGGGCAGGCGCCTCAAGCCCGTCAACTGCTCGATGCTCCCGCGATCCTCGCGGCGCAGCGACTGGCGCGGCAGGTCGCGATGGCCCCGCACGTGCAGGACTACGCCATTCGTCTGGTCCTCGGCACGCACCCCGGCGGCGCCTTCAGCGACCGCTGGACCGATCGGTGGATCGCCTTCGGTGCCAGCCCGCGTGCGGCGCAGGCGCTCGTGTCCTGCGCCAAGGTCCGCGCCTTGCTTGATGGTCGCTACGCCGTGAGTTGCGATGACCTGCGTGCGATCGCGCCAGCCGCGCTGCGCCATCGGGTGGTGCCCAGCTTCGAGGCCGAGGCCGATGCGACCCCGGTCGACCGCATCATCGAGCATGTCATCGGGCGCACGCCCACCGAGGTGGTGCCGTGAGCGAGCGTGCCGATGCCCCGAAGACCGTGGACCAGCTGATCGACGGCGCGCTCATGGCGCGGCTCGATGCGCTGGATGTGACGAGCCGCAAGATCTTCCAGGGCAAGGTGCAGGGCGAGCGGCGCAGTCGGCGCCGAGGCCAGAGCGTGGAGTTCGCCGACTTCCGGCCCTATGTCGCGGGCGATGACCTCCGCTTCGTCGACTGGAACATCTACGGGCGCCTCGATCGGCTCTTCCTGAAGCTCTTCCTCGAGGAAGAGGATCTGAGTCTCGTGCTGGCGATCGATGGGTCGGGCAGCATGGATTGGGGCACGCCCAACAAGTTCGACTACGCACGCCGCGTGGCCATGGCGCTCGGCTACGTGGGTCTGGTCAATCACAACCGTGTCTCGGCATTCAGTTTCGGCGGGGATGGATTCCACCCGCTCACGGCCCTGCGCGGTCGCCGCCGTACGCGCGATCTTGGCCGGTGGCTGCTTGACCGCAAGGCTGTCGGCGAAGCAGGTTTCGATGATGCCATGCGCACGATCGCCCTCGGTCGTCAGGGCCGCGGCGTCATGATCGTGCTCAGCGATTTCCTGTTCCGCGATGGGGCCGAGAAGGGGCTGCGCTCGGTCGCCGGCCGCGGCTTCGATGTGTACGCGCTGCAGCTCATCGCCCCTGAGGAGCGCGATCCCGGCCTGCACGGATTGACCGGCGACCTGCGGTTCATCGACAGCGAGGATGGCAGCGAGGTCGAGATGACGATCACCTCGAGGGCGCTCGAGGCGTATGGCCAGGCGACGGTCGCCCACGCCACGGCGCTGCGCGACTTCTGCGTTCGCCGCGGGATCGTGCACGTCCCGGTGCCCACCACGACCCCGGTCGATGAACTCCTGCTCGACTACCTGCGCAAGCGAGGGCTGCTGCGATGACCTGGCTGGCACCGCTCGCAGGGATCATCCTGGCGGCTGCGACGCTGCCACCGCTCTTGGCGCTCTACATCCTGAGACTTCGCCGCCCCAAGCGCACCGTGGCCAGCACGCTCCTGTGGACCCGCCAGGTCGAGGATTTGCGCGCGAACAGCCTCTTCCAGCGCATGCGCATGTCGTGGCTGCTGATCTTGCAGGCGCTGGCCATCGCGCTGCTTGCCTTGGCCCTTGCCCAGCCACAGGCCGATCTGGGGATCGTCGACAGCGGACGGGTGGTGCTGCTCATCGACCGCAGCGCCAGCATGGGCGTCAAGGATGCCGGTGGCCGATCACGCCTCGAAGAGGCCAAGCGGGAGGCGCATGAGCGTGTCGATGCGCTCTACGGTGCCGGGCTGTTCTCGCAGGCGCCCGAGGTCATGGTGGTGGCGCTCGCGCGCGAGGCCACGGTCCTGAGCCCGTTCAGCACGATCGCGGCGCGCGCGCATGATGCGATCGATGCGATCGAAGGCACCGACGAGACCACCACGCTCGTCGATGCGCTCGACGTCGCACGCTCCTTCATGGAAGTGCCCAATCCCGACAAGCAGGGCGCCCCGCAGGAAAGCGGCGTCACGCTTGAACTCTGGTCGGATGGCCGCATCGCTGACCTGGACCGCTGCGTGGTCAAGCCCGGCGAGAGCCTGCGCTACCACCCCATGGGTTCACCCACGGCAGGCAACGCGGGCGTGGCTGGGGCCGGCGTGTCGCGGCTGGCCGGCAACCCCGACGAGGTTGCGGTCTTCGCGCGCATCATGAACTGGGACGAGGCTCCGCTGCACTCGGACGTCGAGCTCTGGATCGATGGCGCGTTGCGTGCCGTGCTGCCCAAGGGTGTGGATGTGCCCGCCGGGGAAGAGGATCCATCACGCAAGATCTGGCTCCCGGGCGAGGTTCGCGTGTCGTTCCCATCCGTCACGGTCAAACCCGATGGCATCGTCGAGGTCCGGCTGGTCGAGACCGATGACCAGCCTGCCGACAATCGCATGACGATGGTGGCTGCTCCGGCCGTCGCCGCGCGCGTGTTGCTCGTGGGTGCATCATCGATCACGCGGGGCGTGGCGCAGGCGCTGCCGGTCAAGTCGGTCGATGCTGTCACGCTGGATGAGTTCACCACGCGCTCCACCACGGACCCCGCATGGATCGATTCCTTCGACGTGATCGTGCTCGATGGTGCTTCGCCGGCCGAGCTCCCTCCGGCTCGCTACCTCGTGCTCGGCGGCACGGCTCCCTTCGAGGGCCTGAATCCCTACGGCGAGAGGATCGATGTCTCGATGCGGTCGACCATGGCCACGCATCCCTTGATGCGGTTCGTGAACCTCGATGAGCTCGGTGTCGCGCGGGCCGTGGCGTACTCGCCGGCCAGTGACATCGAGACGATCGTCGAGGGGAGCGATGGTCCGCTGGTCATGACGGTTTCGCGCACGGGTGGCCAAGCCGTGGTGGTTGCCTTCAATCCACTCGACAGCAACTGGCCGTTCCAGCGTGGCTTCGTGAACTTCATGGCCAACGCGGTCGAGTTTCTGGCCGCAAGCGGCCGCGAAGCGGCATTGCCCACGATCAGCCCCGGCGACACGCAGGCAATCCGCCTGCCGACGGGCGTGCGATCAATCACGCTCGGGTCGCCCGCATCGCGCACGCAGGAGATCGCCGTGACCGATCCCGCGCAAACCGTCGTCGGTCCGCTGCGCCAAGCCGGGATCTGGACGGTGCGCTGGCAGGATGGCGACGAGGAGCGATCGCGCCCGATTGCCGTGGCGCTGCAGGATCCACGCGAAGGACGCATCGGCACGCTGGAGTCGCTGTCGCTCGGCATGGAGACCGTGCGTGGCGTGCAGGGAGGCGAGTCATCCCGCAGCGCGCTCTGGCCGTGGCTGCTCCTGGCGGCACTCGCGGCTCTCACGCTCGAGTGGCTGGTCTATCTGCGCAAGGTCTGACGCGCGCGGCGCTCCGCGACGTGCGGCTCCCCTCGTGCAAAGGTCACACCTTCGCGGCAGGCGCGCGCAACTGCGCGAGCAACTCATCATCGATGCCCAGGTACTCCCGCATGTGGCGGTCGTAGATCTCCTGGTCGCTGTCGCGACTGAAGTCCAGGCGGAGTTCGTTGATGACCTTCGTGCCTTGGCCGATCCAGTCGCGCCAGGTCTCAGCGCTGATCGTGTCGAAGACCCACTGGCCCACGGGGCCGCGGAAGGGCGGGGCCGGGAGCTTCGAGCCGGGGCGGCCGGTACGCCCGCATACGAAGACACCGCTGGCTCGCAGCGCATCGGCGGCGGGGTCGGCGGGCCGTTCGACCTTGGGCGGCTCGCGGCCGATCGATCGGAGCATGCCTGCGATCGCTTCCTGGGGAAGCCGGTCGCCCTTTCGCGCCGCGACATCGAAACCGGCGATCATCACGGCCACCGCCTTGTCTTCCCAGCCTGCACCGATCATCGCCTGGCCGCAGAGCTGGTAGGCCTTGCTCATCTCTGGATTGATCGCGATGCACCGCTCCAGGCTCTGGGCCGCCTCGGCGTGGCGACCGACCTGCAGGTAGGCGTTGCCGAGGCTGAAGTGGGCCATCTCGTTGCTCGGGTCGGCCGAGGCCATCTTCTCGAACTGCGCAATGCGGTCGGGCGTGCTCATGGCCGAAGCATAGCCGTGCAGCACCTGCTAGAACTTCGTGCATGCAACGCCTGCGCGTGCACGCCCTGGGCATGGACTTCGCCTCGCCGCTCGTCGCAGCCGCGGGCACGTGCGGTTACCTCGACGAGCTCTCCGATGCCCTCGACCTGCGCACGCTGGGTGCGGTCACGACCAAGAGCATCACCCGCGAATCGCGCGAGGGCAACAAGCCCTGGCGCATCATCGGCGCCAAGGGCGGCATGCTCAATGCGATCGGCCTGGCCAATGTGGGCGTCGAGGCCTTCGTCCGCGAGAAGTGGAATCATGCCTCGCGCGTGCCGTGCCGGATCATCGGCAGCATTGCGGGCCACTCGACCGAGGACTACGCCGCCGTCGTGCGTGCTTTCGACGGTCTTGCGGAGATGGCGGCGATCGAGATCAACGCGAGCTGCCCCAATACCGCCACCGGGCTCCAGTTCAGCGACTCGCCCGAACTCCTGCGCGGCCTCACCGCAACCCTGCGCGCCCTCACCACCAAGCCGCTCATCGTCAAGCTCACGCCCAACACCGGGGACATCGTCGGTCTTGCGCGTGGTGCGATCGAGGGCGGGGCGGATGCCCTCACGCTCATCAACACCGTGCAGGCGATGGCGATCGATCCCGAGACCCGTCGCACACGGCTGTCGCGCGGCAAGGGCGGTCTCAGCGGTCCGGCCATTCACCCGATCGCCGTGCGCATGGTGCACGACGTCTACACGCAGGTCGCTCGCGACGCCGGCAAGCCGATCATCGGCCTCGGTGGCGTGATGGACTGGCGTGATGCAGCCGAGCTCGTGCTCGCCGGCGCCACGCTCGTCGGCATGGGTACGTCGCTCTTCGTCGATCCCTCCGGCCCGGCCACGGTCGCCCGTGACCTCGAGGCGTGGGTGCGGCGGCAGGGAGCCTCGACGATTGCCGACCTCGTCGGTGCCGTCGACATGACTGCACCGGAGCTCTCCTGAGCGGTGCGCATGATGCATGGGTGCTCGAGGATGTGTGCGGTTCGATCGGATCATCCATGAGCGAGCACCTGCCGGGCTGGGAGCGTGAGCGCTTCGATCGGCTCCTTGACCGGGTGATGCTGGCGTTGCCAGCGAGGCTGCACGAGCTGCTCGAAGAAGCCCCGCTGATCGTCGATGATTGCCCGACGGCGGATCTGCTCGAGGAGATGGGACTGGATCCCGACGTCGACGATCTGTGCGGTCTGTACACAGGCATTCCACTGACGGAGCGCCGCCACGATGCGAGCGGGGAACTTCCCGAGACCATCCACGTGTTCCGCCGCGGCATCATCGACGAGGCCGGTGGCTGGGAGCCGGGGATCGATGAGGATGGCCGGTCATTCGGGGGCGACGACGAGGTCGCGCGCCAGATCCGCATCACGGTCCTTCACGAGATCGGCCATCACTTCGGCTTCTCGGAGGAGCAGCTGTCGGACCTGGGCTACGAATAGCGCAGCGCGCTTCGGACGGCGGGGATCCCGTCGCCGTGAACCCGATCACTCTGCCTTTGCGGCCAGATCGAGGAACAGGATCCGGCGGCAGCTCGGGCAGCAGGTGATCGTGTCGTGGTTGCCCATGAGCGCGGCATACGCGCGCGGTGGCAGTTCGACGTTGCACACGCCGCACGAGTACTCGCGGTGGCGCGCGCTCAGTTCGATGACTTCGGACATTGCCTCGCCCTCGTGTTCGTCGGCGACGGCGTTGAAGAGCAGGAGTTCCTTGGCCGGCACCTGCACGGCGGCTTCCTGGCGCTCACGACGCAGTTCCGCCAGGCGATCGGCGATGTCGGCCTTGCGCTGGTCGTGCTCGATCTTGGCGGCATCGCGGCGGCGCACTCGCTCGTCGCGGTGGGTGGTCGCGTCAGTGATGCGCGCCTGCTGGGCATCGGCCTTGGTCATGAACTCCAGGGCTTGGCCGTCGAGATCGTCGCGCTTCTCCTGCAGGGTGCCCATCTCGGCGAGGATCGTGTCGTACTGGGTCTTCTTCGAGGTTGCGTTCAGTTCCACGCGCAGCATTTCGATGCGGGTCTTGAAACTGCCGCTCTCGGCCTCGAGGTTCTTGGCGCTCGCGAGCAATTGGCGGTTGATCGACTCGGCTTCGGCGAGCTTTGCGTTTGCAGCCGTCACCTCGCGTTCGCGCGCTGCCAGGGCATCCACCGCACCGTCCAGGCGGGTGCTGAGGGCTCGGACCTGGCTGTCGACACGCTGAAGGTTGCGCAGGGCTGCAATGACACTCATGATCAAGCAAGCCTACCTGATTGCCGCATCCACGAATACATGAGGGTGCAGTGGATTGTCATCACGCCAAGAGCAGCCACGCGGCCGGGGCCGTCAGGAGCAGACTGTCGGCCACATCGTGGACCCCGCCCATGCCCGGCAGCAGACGGCCGCTGTCCTTGACTCGGGCTTCGCGCTTGAGCAGCGATTCTGCGAGGTCGCCGATCGGCCCGAGGATCCCGAAGAGCGCTCCGCTGAGGGCACCACGCACAGGATCGATCGGCGTGGCGACCCACGCGCAGTCACCCGACCACCAGGCGAGGAGCGCGCCCAGCCCCGCACCCATGACCAGTCCGCCGACGAAACCCTCACGCGTCTTGCCGGGGCTCAGCCAAGGAATCAGCTTCGTCCGACCGATCGCCATGCCGGTGAAGTACGCACCGATGTCGGTGGACTTCACGGTGAGGATCGCACCGGCCAGCACGGCCGGACCTTGCGCGCGGTCGAGCGCGATCCAGAAGGCCCAAGGCAAGCCCGCGTAGGCCCACGAGAGCAGCACGCCAGCCACGGTGGACGAGACGCCTGCGGCGGACCGGCGCTGCATGAGGGCAAAGGCCACGATCGTGATCAGCGCGACAGGAACGGCAAGGATGCCACCCGCTGCCTTGGTGGAGACGGTGGCATCGCTCCCGAGGAACCACATCGAACACGCCCCGAGCGTCGCAGCCAGCATGCAGGGCCACTTGTGCACGGCCGAACCTGCGCGCGACAGCATGCCCGCGATCTCGCGTGCGAGCAGTGGCGCGACGACGAGCGCGCACATCGCCAAGAGCACCGTGCCGCGTGGCGCGAACGGAACCTCGTCGCCGGCGCGAACCATCGTCGTCGATGCCGTCTCGTCCAGCCAGACGAGCCCAATGAGCATCAGGATCAGCAGGGGGCCCGTGATGAGTCGCTGCCAAAGCATGGGGTGGATGCTAGTCAGTCGCGGCAACAGCCCCGCTGCGCCTGCGAAGGTGCCTGATCGCAGTGGCCGCACACCGAATTGGTGCAGGTCCTTGCCGTCAGCCGCATGCCGACCGGATCACGGCGAGCGTCTTCTCCAGGCCGGTCTGTGCGACCATCATCGGATCCTGCTTCCAGTACTCCTCGTTGTAGAGCTCAAGCGATACGCAGCCGGTGTAGCCCGTGCGCTTCAGGTCCTGGAGGATCTCCCGCAGCGGCAGCACGCCCTCGCCGGGGTAGACGCGGTGGCGGTCCTGCAGTTGGTCGCGAGCAGGCGCGGCGGGCGCATCGTTGAACTGGAAGATCGCGATGAACTCGCCGCGAAGGTGGTGCAGCCCTCCAAAGGTCGTGCCGCCGATGAACATGTGGAACGTGTCAGGGATCACCTTGGCTTGCGGATGGCCCGAATCGATGGCGATCTGTGCGGCTTGGCCGAGCGTGCGCGCACCGGGCAGGAACTTGACGAAGACCATCGCCGGCACGAGCTGGTAGTCACGGATGCCGATCTCGAGGAGATCGCGGTAGCGCGCTGCGGCCCACGCCGGGTCGAATCGCTCGCGCGGTCGCTCCGGCTGCGGGATGACCTGAATGTGCTCGGCACCGATCGCACTGGCCATCCGCATGCGATCGCGCGAGGCTGGCAGCTGGGCATCCCAAGCCTCTTGGGTCTCGGGGATCGCGTTCCACAGACCGATCACGCTCGGCACGCGAAGCCCTTGATCGCGAAGGAGCTTGCCGAGGTCGTTGAGGTTGCCGCCCAGTCGTTCGTGGTCAGCGAGTTCCGATTCCCAGGGCTCGATCGCGTCGTAGCCCGCCGCTGCAGCGATGCGGATCTTGTCGAGCAAGGGGACCGGCCGGATCGTTGCCGTGTCGAGGCAGATGGGCCAAGGCGTCCCCGCGTGGCGGCTCGGGTTCGCTCGCGTGGTCGCCGGCTCCTGCGGCGGTGCCACGCGTGCAGCCATCGCGGAGGCACCGGTCACGGTAGCGGCCAAGGCGGCGGATCCGGCAAGGAAGGCGCGGCGGTCAACCGCGGGCGATGGCTCGTGCATGCCGTGGAGCGTAGCCGCCGACTGGCGCGATCGGCCGTGCGCTGCGACACTTCCGGCATGGTGCACCAGCACGATCCCCAGCCCCCGAACATGGAGCCGTCGGGCACGGATGCTGCGGGCGGTACGACCGGTGATGCTGCGTCGTGTGCCCCTGCGGCACCCCTCGATGCGGGGGCGCAACCCGGCAGCCTCGCCCGCATGTCGACGATCCTCGCCGTGGTCGTCGCGGCGCTCGGCTACTTCGTGGACATCTTCGATCTCCTGCTCTTTGCCATGGTCCGCAAGGAGTCGTTGCGCGAGGTCCTCGGCTCGCGGCTCGATGGGCTCGATGCCGCCGCACAGGACATGCTGCTGCGCGACTGGGGCGTCTGGCTCGACAACACCCTGCAGACCACGGGACTGCTCTTGGGCGGCTTGGTGTGGGGCGTGCTCGGGGATCGACGCGGTCGGCTCTCGGTGCTCTTCGGGAGCATCCTTCTCTACAGCGTTGCGAATGTGCTCAATGGGTTCATTGCGGATGTGGATCCGCAGGGGCCGCTCGGAATCTTGCACTGGATCGGATGCG
>SYIB01000132.1 GCA_005798965.1 Planctomycetia bacterium | reverse complement strand
TTCCAGCCCGTCTCGAGGACCGCCTTGAACGAACTGCAGGCACTCTGCTGGAAGAGCAGTGGCACGCGCTGGGCGAAGCGGATCACGCGTGCCGGCTCGTCGGCAGGCCGGTCGCCGCCGAAGGCGATGGCCGCTTCGATCTGGAACGGACGGCCGCGATAGACCTCGGCACTTCGGCTGCTGGCCGCATAGAACTCGGCGCGCACACCCTTGAGCATGCCGGAGAGCAGCTGTCGCACGCCAATCGGCGCGAGGCAGTCCGTGGGCGGCGGCGGAAGCTTGACCTCCTGGAAGAACTGGAAGAGCTTCTCGGCCTGCGGTGCCTCGACGTCGCCCGCACGCGTGCGGCTCGTGGCACCTGCGACCTTGCACATCTGCGCAGCGGTCGCGCTGCTCACGCGACAGAAACGCTCCTGCAGGAAGGTGAAGAGGCTGCCCTTCTCGGCGGCCTCGTAATCCTTGAGCATCTGCAGCAGGATGCCGAGCTCGATGCCCTTGGGATGCGGCTGGATTTCGCGCGTTTCCGGTGGAAGGTCCTGCACGCCGCGCGGGTAAATGACGACGCCGCCGGTCTCGGTGGTCGCGGTGGCCTTGGTCGCGGCGCTGGCCTCGGCGTGCGCGAGCACCGAGGCATCATCCTCATTGCCGGCATCGCGTGACGGCGGCACGAACGTGATGCGCGCGTGGGGATTCGCGATCGCCGTGAGTTCGAGGAACTCATCCACGCTGCCGCGACCGCGCTGGTAGCGGCCCTCGAGCTCGATGCTCACGCTGGTCCCGGTCCGGAAGGTCTCGGGCGAGAGGAATCCTCCCTCGGCGCCGAGCGCGCGGGTGCCCTGCGTGATCGAGGCGAGCCGCGCCGGCGGGAAGTCCTTGACCTCGTCGTCGGTCGTGACCTCGGCGCGATTGGTCTTGGTGTTCATCGCCAGCTCGATGTGGTGAGCGGGGCTGCCGGCCTTGGGCTTGGTGTGGATCACCATCGGCCGGCCGGTCGTGATGAGGCCGTACATGCCCGCGGCGCTGATGCCGATCCCCTGCTGGCCGCGGCTCATCTTCAGCCGGTGGAACTTCGAACCGTAAAGCAGACGACCGAAGATGTTCTCGACCTGCTTGCGCACGATCCCCGGGCCGTTGTCGACCACCGTCAGGCGGTAGCGCGAACTCTTCGCCGTGGCCGGGCGGTCGGGCTGCAGGTCCTCGATGATGACGGCGATCTCAGGCAGGATGCCCGCTTCCTCGCACGCATCAAGACTGTTGTCGACGGCTTCCTTGACGGCGGTGAGCAATGCCTTGCGCGGATTGTCGAACCCCAGCAAGTGGCGGTTCTTGGCGAAGAACTCACTGACCGAGATGTCACGCTGGCGCGTGGCCATCTCCTCGGCGGTGGCTCCCTTGCGACGCTTTGCGGTGGTTTCGCTCACGGCATCCATGCTCCATGTCGCCTTCGTGCGGCATCCGTGCCCTGCGGCCCCGAACCAACGGGGCGCGGTTGGATCCTAGCGACCGAGCACCGAACCGCTGAATCGGCACTCGGTTGGCCTCGGGCCACGGAAATCGCTACCATTCCCGCCCCAATTCCACAACAAGGAGCACCCCATGGAAACCACCCTGATCATCTTGAAGCCCGATGCCGTCCAGCGCGGACTCTGCGGCCGCATCATCACCCGCTTCGAGGAGAAGGGCCTGCAGATCGTCGGCATGAAGTTGATGCAGATCTCGCAGGACCTCGCCGCGACCCACTACAAGGACCACGCCAGCAAGCCGTTCTACCCCGGCCTGGTGCGGTTCATGACCAGCAGCCCCGTCGTCGTCATGGCCGTGCGCGGCATCGGCGCGATCACCATCTGCCGCAACATGATGGGCGCGACCTTTGGCTCGAAGGCCAACCCGGGCACGATCCGCGGTGATTTCGGCGTCTCGAACAGCTTCAACCTCATCCACGGTTCCGACGGCCCGGAGGCGGCCGCTCGCGAACTCGGCATCTTCTTCAAGGCCGGCGAGGTGATCGAGTTTCCGCGCGTGAGCGAAGCCTGGATCTACGACGCCTCGGGCGGCAAGCCTGAGTGATCCGCAGCAGGCGGCCTCCCCACCAGACCATCGACCCAGACCATCGACCGCGGCGCCCCACACTGAGGGCGCCGCGGTGGCGTTTTGGACGGCTCTCGAGGGGGCAACCAAGATGGCAGGACCGATACTTAGTTATCAGACTTTGGAAGTCGTGACTTTACCGAACCTTGAAACCGCCGAACGACGTATAGCGAATCAAGTTTCAGTCTTTGCTGAAAGGTCCAATCCCTTCGGAGGTCCTCATGCCACAGCGCACAGCACCATCAGCGGTTCGTAAGCCCATCTTCGTACCCACCCAGCTGTCAGCCTCTGCCCGACGGGCCTTGGGGCCTCAGGACGCCGACTTCGTCGCGTCGGTCATGGCGGAGGCGATGGATTTCATGCCGGCACCTGAGTTTGCGCGCTCCAACGCCGAACGCAAGATCTTCACGGACGCGCCCAGCATTCGGCGCCCCAAGGTGGACTGGTACTGCCCGCTGATGCACGAAGAACGGGCGGCCGGCCGAGGCAGCGATTCGCTGCTGCTCACGGGCGCTCAGGAACGCGTGCTGTTCATGCAGTTCAACTACGCCCGATACCGCATCGCACGGCTTCAGAAAGCGCAACGGGGCCAGGCTCTCGAGACACGCGAGGCCCGCGAAGTGCTTCATTGGGCACACGCGGCCACCCGCCTTCGCGACCAGATCGCGGAGATCAACCTGGGCCTCGTTCTTGCCATGGCCAAGCGTGTGCGCAACGCAGACATCGAGTTCGCCGATCTCATCAGCGAAGGCAACATGGCGCTCATGCGAGCGGTCGACAAGTTCGACTGCGGACGAGGCTTCAAGTTCAGCACCTACGCCTGCCGTGCCATCCTGAAGGCCTTCAGCCGCCACGGCATCAAGCAGACCAAGCACCGCCAGCGCTTCCCGACTGAGTTCGACCCCGCCATGGAGCGTGGCGATCACCCCGGGATCGTGCGGGCCGAGCACGAGCGCGAGTGCGCCTCGGAGGTCGGCTGGCTTCTTGAGTCAAATCAAGCCGACCTGACGGCCCTTGAGCGCGAGGTCATCGAGTGCCGCTTCGGACTCAATGCTCCAATCTCGAGCGCTCTCCCCACGCTTGAGCAGATCGGTGCGAGCTTGGGCGTGACGAAGGAGCGGGTACGCCAGATCCAGATTCGCGCGCTCGAGAAGTTGCGCAGCGCGTACTTGGATCGCTCCGAGCGACGCACCGGCCTGGCCACCGCCAACGAAGCGCTTGCGCTGAACTGACGTGATCTGTCCCGAACCCAGGCCTAGGCCGGGTGAGCCGAAACGACCCTGCGCCTTGTGGCTCAGACGCGCCATCGCGCTGTAGCCACGGCGCAGCAGGTCACTGCGGCGTGCAACAGGGCAAAGCCCACGATGATCCCTTGGTAGCTCGAGGCCTCATCGCCCGCCACTCCGAGCACCATCACGGGGATCACCGCACCGCTCGCGTAACCAACGCCACCACTGGTCGCGAAGGCTGTGAAGCCGACCGCCCCACGATCCACGGCGTGCTCAAGCACCAGGCTGGTCGGCAGCAGCGCTGCACCAGAAATCCCGAGCACGGCGAGCGCACAGACGAGGCCCGGCTGCACATCGCCGACGAACGGCACGGCGGCCAACGCCAACGCATACATGCCGCCAGCCCATGTACGAACACGCAACGTGCCCACCCGCTGCGCAAGCAGCCCCGCGGGCCACGCACCCACCGCCATGGCCAAGAGCGGCAGGCCAACCATCCAACCCCGTTCGCTGGCGTCGTACGCAAAGAACCCCGCCAAGAAAAGGCTCAGCGTTCCTGTGAGCACGCCACCGGTGGCGCGATCGACGAACGCCATCGCCAGCACCACCCATGCGGGAACGGTGCGAACTCGATCGAATCCAGCGGCTTGCCCGCGATCCTGCGCCGACGGGACGGGTTTCGCGTCGATGCCCCCAACGAGGCCGCCCCGCCAGATGGTTGCCAGCACGGCGACGAGGGCGGAGCTCCCTGAACCAAGCACGAAGACCACACGCTCGGACCCTGGCCCCATCAGCTTGGCAGCGAGGCCGCCGATGGCCATGCCGCAACCCACTCCGCCCAAGAGCACCATGGAGCCCAAACCGAGGCGGCCAGCCACTGAGCCCGAAACCGATCGGCCGAGCATCTGCATCAGAACGCCGAAGGCGATCGCATCCGGGACACCCTCGAGTGCGCGGACAGCCATCGTGCCCGGCCACCCGAGTGGCAGCCAGAGACAGGCGATCAGCAGCGCATCGAGCACGGAAGCGGCAATGAGCAGGCGAACCGGTTCGACCGAACGTTGCAGCCGCGCCACCACGCCGATGGCCACTGCCGCGCCGAGCAGGTTGACGAGGAGGAAGGCCTGCGCTTCGGTGCGGGTCACGCCGTAGCGGTCCACGCAGAGGTCCTTCAGGACAGGCACGACCATGGCGTCGGGCAGCGCCGAGAGGAAGATGAGCAGACAGACCAGTCGCTGCACCCGGGAACGGTAGCCGGGAGCGAGCCTCCGGGGCCGATCGGACCCGGCCGAGCACCACAATCGCGCGGGGACGGTCACTACCATCGCATCATGGACAAGGTCTTTGCCTCTCCCAAGGCTGCTCTCGAAGGCGTGATCCGCGACGGCATGACCGTGGCGGTCGGAGGCTTCGGGCTCTGCGGCATCCCGGAACAACTGATTCTGGCGCTTCGTGATTCAGGCGCCAAGGGATTGACCGCCGTGAGCAACAACGCCGGTGTGGATGACTGGGGGCTCGGGCTCCTGCTGCAAACTCGGCAGATCCGCAAGATGGTCTCGAGCTATGTCGGCGAGAACGCCGAGTTCGAGCGGCAATTCATGAGCGGCGAGCTCGAACTGGAGTTCACTCCACAGGGGACGCTGGCCGAGCGCATGCGCGCCGGCGAGAGATGTCGGTGAGT
>SYIB01000131.1 GCA_005798965.1 Planctomycetia bacterium | reverse complement strand
GCGGATTCCCAAGGATTCCCAGTGTGAAGCGAGGTCAGCCAGCCAGCGTCGGCCGTCCTGCACATAACCGGCCGTGGGGGCCAGTCCAGGCACCTGTCGCATGAAGAACCGGTTCAGGCGCTCCATGCACAGGTCGCGCACTGTCTTGGCCGCCATGCTCGCGAGCGCGATCGGCAGGTGCCTGGACTCAGCACCGACGTCGAAGCTCACCCTCACGGGTCGACCACCGATCGTGAGCAGGTAGTGCGAATGCGCCTCATCCTCGCGCAACACGCGCGGCGAGCAGGCATCGAGTGACCGCATCAGGTCATCGAGGTAGCGCATGCGACCGCCTTGACGGTCGAATGAGAGCCACGCGGGCATCGATGGGTGCGCAGCGAGTGCATCGCGCGCGAACTCCATCGCGGTGCAGAAGGTCAGGTTCGGCTTGAGGGCGCCGGTGGCCAAGTGTGCATTGAGCGCTGCCGGCTCGTGGCGCACGCAACGGAGCGCGTGGAGCGTGACGCCGGCCTTGGTACACGCGCGCGCAAACTGTCCCGCACCGATGGCGGCGAGTGCGCGATCGGTCGCCACTGGCAGCGCGACCGAGGGTTCATCATGGGGGAATGAGGCGGTGTCGCCAAGCATCGCGCGCAGGGCATCGTCATCGGCGGCGATCGAGGTGGTCCCGTAGGCAGCCGCCGCGCATGCGAGCACCGTGCGCTCGAGATGTGTGAGCGGGTGCTGCGCCGATCCTTTCGCGAGCTTGAGCTTCTTGCTGTCGGCGATGGGAAGCCGACCTCGGGCATCCTTGCCGCTCCTGCACACAGCTGTACGCAGCAGCGTCCAGAGGTTCGGCGGGGCGGCATCGACCGCAGCCAGATCGACCGCCTGCGGCGTCAGCGTCCAGACCGATGCGCCAACGCACAGCGGGCCCAAGAGGGGGCCGTAGCCGGCTTCATCGACGCCGAGGAGCAGCATGCCGCACAGGGATACCACAGCGTGCTCGCATCCGGCGCTCTGCGGCCGTCGTGTCCGGGCGGTTCATCGCGGCGGCCGTGGCTCCTTTTGAGCGCTGGTGGTTCGGTGCGGTGCGTGCTCGCCGTTGCGTTGCGGCCGTCGCTCCTTTGGGGCGCCGGCATGCCGCGCCCCCTGTCCGCGACGGCCGCAAGAATGCACGTCGCCACGCACTCGTCCGGAGCGTCCGCGCAGCCGGGACCCGAGGGAGCTGGATGACGAGCGATAGTACCGATGCGGCGCGTCCGCGCAGCCGGGACCCAAGGGAGCGGGAGGACGAGCAAGAACGCGTCGCCCGCGCCCTAGGATGGCCGCATGTCCGTCCCCCCCGCAGGATCAAAGGTGCTCGTCGCCATGAGCGGCGGAGTCGATTCGTCGGTGGCGGCGGCGCTGCTCGTCGAGCGCGGCTACCAGGTGGTGGGCTGCTTCATGCGGCTCGGCTCGCCCGGCGAGGAACTCGAAGGCCTCGCGCCCATGCCGACCGAGGGCTTCGATGCCTCGTCGTGCGCACTGCCGGCAAGGGCCGATGGCAGCACGCCACTGCGGATCGGCCACCGTGGCTGCTGCTCGATCAGCGATGCCCAGGATGCACGCACGGTTGCGGCCAGGCTTGGCATCCCGTTTTACGTCTGCAACTTCAAGAAGGACTTCGGCCGGATCGTCGACTACTTCGTCGGCGAGTACAACGCCGGCCGCACGCCCAATCCCTGCGTGCGCTGCAACGACTGGCTCAAGTTCGGCAAGCTCCACGAGTACGCGCGCTCCATCGATGCCGTCGCGGTCGCCAGCGGCCACTACGCGCGCATCGTGCATGGCGAGCAGGGGGCCGAGCTCCATCGCGGCATCGACCTGTCGAAGGACCAGTCGTACGTGCTCTTCGGTGCGCGCCGCGAGACCCTGCACGAGATGATCCTGCCGATCGGCGACCTGCCGAAGACCCAGGTGCGCGCCATGGCGCAGGAGCGCGGGTTGCCGGTCTTCGACAAGCCGGATTCGCAGGAGATCTGCTTCGTTCCCGATGATGACTACGCGGGCCTCGTCGCGCGGCGCACGCCGTCGGCAGTCGCACCGGGGCGCATCGTCGACCACGAGGGGCGCGACCTCGGTGAGCATCCGGGCCACCAGCACTTCACGGTTGGCCAGCGCAAGGGGCTCGGTGTCGCGGCCGGTGTGCCGCTCTATGTCATCGGCAAGGACGCGCAAACGAACGTCGTCACGCTCGGCCCGCGCGAACGGCTCGCTTCGGCAGGTTGCAGTGCCGCGCAGTCGAACTGGCTCATCGATCCACCGCAGTCATGGATGCCCTGCACGGCGAAGATCCGTTACAACGCCCAGCCGGTTGCGGCGCGAGTTCGCGCGACTGGTGCCGACACGATCGAGGTGCGCTTCGACGAACCGCAGGTCGCCGTGGCTCCGGGTCAGGCTGTGGTCTGCTTCGACGGCAGCCGCGTCCTCGGCGGCGCCTGGATCGATGCGGCGATCGGGTAGTCGCCCACCCCTCACGCGACCGTCACGGAGCGATCGAGGTACACGTCCTGGATCGTCTGCAGCAGCTTCACGCCTTCGGGCATCGGGCGCTGGAAGGCCTTGCGGCCGCTGATCAGGCCCATGCCGCCGGCGCGCTTGTTGATCACGGCGGTCTTCACAGCTTCGGCGAAGTCGTTCTCACCGCTCGCGCCGCCTGAGTTGATCAGGCCCGCGCGCCCGGCGTAGCAGTTCAGCACCTGGTAGCGGCAGAGGTCGATCGGATGGTCGGTCGCCAAGTCGCTGTACATGCGCTGGTCGAGCTTGCCGTAGCTCGAGTCGCCGCTGTTGAGCGCCGAGAAGCCGCCGTTGAGCTCGGGCAGCTTCTGCTTGATGATGTCGGCCTTGATCGTCACGCCGAGGTGGTTCGCCTGGCCGGTCAGGTCGGCGCTCAGGTGGTGGTCCTTGCCGTCCTTCTTGAACTGCGGGTTGCGCAGGTAGCACCAGAGGATCGTGGCCATGCCGAGCGCATGGGCCTCGTCGAACGCGCGCGCCACGTCCACGATCTGGCGTCCGCTCTCGTCGCTGCCGAAGTAAATGGTCGCGCCGACCGCGCAGGCACCCATGTTCCACGCATCACGCACCGAGCCGAACATGATCTGGTCGAACTTGTTCGGGTAGGTCATCAGCTCGTTGTGGTTGATCTTGACGATGAACGGGATGCGGTGCGCGTACTGCCGCGACACGCTCCCGAGCACGCCGAAGGTGCTCGCCACGCCGTTGCAGCCGCCCTCGATCGCCAGCTTCACGATGTTCTCGCCGTCGAAGTAGATCGGGTTCTTGGCGAAGCTCGCGCCAGCCGAGTGCTCGATGCCTTGGTCGACCGGCAGGATGCTCACGTAGCCCGTGCCGGCCAGACGACCGGTGCCGAAGAGCCGCTGCAGGTTGTTGAGCACGGTCTGCGGGCGGTCGCTCTTGGACCACACTCGATCGATGAAGTCGGGTCCAGGCAGGTGCAGCCCGTTCGCGGGCACCTTGGCCTTGTGCTCGAGGAGGCTGGCGGCGTCGGCTCCGCGGTACTGTGCGATCTGGCTCATGCCGGGCAAGGTAGCCGCATGAAGCGCATGCGGGTCAGCCACCGTGCTGGGCGACAGGCTGTTCAGCACGAGGAGTCTGGGG
>SYIB01000130.1 GCA_005798965.1 Planctomycetia bacterium | reverse complement strand
TCCCACTCCTCGAGCGGCATGGGCGAGCCGCCAACGAGCACCCGGGCGATCGGCAATCGCCGCCGCACGGCGACCGGCACGGTGCGGCCCTTGGAGTCGGTGAAGCTCAGTTCGACCACGGCCTCGGGGGCACGGAGCGGTGCGGCAAGGGCGGGGCAGTCCACGGCCAGTGGGATGGAAACCTTCGCGCGTGGTGCGATCGTGACTGGCGGAATCGGATCGAGCCTGACCGGTGTCTTGAGATCGGTCACGGCTGGGTTGAGTGTGTCGCGGGGCGTGCGGCTCACGGCAGGCTCGCCGGGCACGATCCATTCCTCGCCGCTGCCATCGCGCAGGCGGACCGACGCCGTGATCGGCTGGTCGATCGGGTTGACGACGGTCACCGTGAGCGGCGCATCGAGCAAGCCGTTCGTGCCAGGCTCGGGCAGCGATCCCGAGATCACCACGGTCTTCTCGTCGCGCTTGAGCTTGAAGGCTCGCTCCTGATCCTCGGCCACGATGAAATCGCCTGGCAGCGTGGCGCCGGCGAACTGGTGCCAGACCTCGGCGGAGCCATCCTTGAGGTCGAGCATCGAGATGTGCTGGAGCTGGCCCGTGAGCGGGTGCTGGTCGATCGCGCCGCCGCAAGTGCCAAGGATGTGGTACTGCACGCCGTCGCGATCGGGATCACGCTGCATGCTGTGGAAGTGGCCGGCGATCACGGCGACCGTTCCCGCCGGGGCAAGCAATGGGTGCACGCGTTCGTCCCAGCCGACTTCGCGATAGCGCCAGAGCGGGCGGTGCATGAGCAGGATCGACGGCACGCCACGCGCCTTCGCCCGATCAAGCTGGCCCTTGAGCCACGCGAACTGCTCGTCGCCGAGCTGGATCGAGCGGTCATCGAGGTTCTCGTCGGAGTAGACGATGATCGCGGTCAGCCGATCAAGATCGACCGAGTACCACAGTGGGCCAACTTCGCGCCGGTAGAGCTCGGCAAAGCGGCGGTCGCCCGGATCGCGTGTGCCCGCGATGACGTCGTGGTTGCCTGCGGTCGGGTACCACGGCATGTCGAGCGCCTTCACGCGCGTGAGGTAGGCATTCATCTGCGATTGCCAAACGTCGGGTCGGCGCGTGTAGCCCTGAATCAGGTCGCCAACGCAGAAGACCGCGTCAGGCTTGAGACGATTGAGGTCCTCGACCGCCGCATCGAGGTAGGGCAGGCCCCAGTCGCGCCCGGTGGTCCGGTCAGGAAGGATGGCGATGCGCAGGTCGCGCTTGGGCGCCGGGGCCTGCACGACCTGGCCCTCGCGAGCCCCGCCGTCAGGGGCATCGGTGAACGGAGGAACAATGACCAACGCCAAGAAGAGCGCAAGCATGGGTGGATGATCCGTGCGGGGTCGCGAGTCGGCAACTCGGTGCGCCAACGAAAAACTCCGCTGACCCAACGGATCGGGTCAGCGGAGCGGAGGGGAGAAAGATGCTTGGTTGGGCAGCGCACATCCTTGCTGCACTGTGTTATTCGTCAGCCCGCCATGCGAACCTTCAATTTTGATGGATCGCGTTTCGCTTTCCGCTCAGCTTGTGGCGATGGCACCCCTGATCGAGCGCAGCGGCACGGGGCGCCGCGTGGCCAAGTCCACCAGTGCCCATGCCGTAAGTGCAGTCAGCACAATCTGTTCCGGTGCACGCCAGATCGCCGTACGCCGCCAGGCTCGCGCGCCATCGACACGCTCGATCCAGGTGGCGGCATGCAGGTGGTCGCCGGCGAAACACTCCGCGCGGTAGTCGAGTTCATGTCGGGCCACGAACCACATGCGGCCTGTGTCAAGCATCGCGGGGCGCCCATGCCCGAGTTCCTCGGCATGCAGCGCCGCGAGTTCATCGATCCACCGCACGTACTCCACATTGTTCACGTGAGCGACGCCCGAACTCAGTCGTACGCCATCCACGGTGGCTCGTGCCGTGCATGCACTTGACGGGAGCTCAAGTCGGCTCGGACGCGGCAGCGCTGGATCGATGGTCCACTCCATCAGCCGGTCGGTCCTTGGGGATCGAGGCTCCGCAGGTATCGCCACGAGTAGATGCCGGTGTCGTGGCCGTCGCTGAAACGGATGCGCAGCGCGTAGTTGCCCACCAGCTCGATCGACTCCGCACGGATCGGCGCATCGAAGGTCTTCGATGGCAGCACGGTGAGTGGGTTGGACGCCATCTCCTCGCGCAGCTGGCGTTGATCGGCACTGGGCGACATGCGTCGGAGCAGCGCCACGGGCAGACGGGTCGAGTGGCCGTCGTGCCACGTGATCGAAAGTGCTTCGTCGCGCACCAAGTCCAGGTGAACGGGGCGCGGATCCAGGGGGTTCATCGTGCGGCTGCCTGCTCAACCCGCTCCGCCTGCTCAGCGACCAAGGCCGCGCAGCGGCGCCGCAGCTCGATCGGTGGCGAGGTACCGGCAGGCCACAAGCCGGCGTCGTTCCACTCGCCCTTGATCCAGCCTGCTCGCAGCATGGCAAGGTTCGCAGGGTCCCACAGATCCTTGGTGGCACCGCCAGGCGCGGGCAAGACTGGCATGGCATCGAAGGCGTTCAGCATGGCCTTGAGTTCCGGATCACCAACATCGTCAGCACGAACGAGCTCGGCGTGCTCGCCTGGCTTGGGCTTGGGGTACGACGGGTGCTCAATGATCTGGCGCCACATCGCGCGCAGAGCCTTGTGGTGATCGATGCACAGGCCGCTGAAGAGCGGTGCAATGAAGCTGCGCATGTTCGAGTCCTTGGAGAGTGGCGCAGCGACCTCGAAGGGATCGATCCCATCGATCGTCTCGGTCACGAATCGGCCGATGAAGCGGCGGGTGGCCGGAAGTCGACGGAGCTCGTACTGCTCCGGCCCTGCGATGCGGCCCGAGTAGCCACGGGGCAGCTGCCAGAGTGCTTGCGCATCGTCACTGATGCAGAACTCGATGAAGCGCCGTGCAAGGTCCGGGTTTGTCGCACCGCGCAGCATCGCGACCGGGTCGGCATCGATGGCGGTCTCGCCGACCGGATCGACGAAGGCCAGGCGACCATCGGGCTCCCTGCCGGCGAGGCGAGCATCGTCGATCAGCGCCTGGGCCTCGAAGCGACCATAGAAGTCGATGCAGACACCCACGGCGGCTTCGCCGTCGGCCACATCGACCGGGATGCGGCTGCTTGACGCTGCGATGGTGCGGGCGTTGGCGGCCGCACGCCGCAGGATCCGCCAGCCATCCTGCCAGCCGCAACGACGCAGGATTGTTTCGAACGCCGTGGCCACCGAACCCGACTGTGCAGGATTGACCATCGCGACCCAGCCGGCCAGGCGAGGATCGGCGAGGTCCTGCCAGCGAGCGGGAGCCGGCACGCCAAGCGGCTCGAGCAGCCTGCCGTTGTAGACCATGCCGAAGCTCGAGAGCGCAGCGCCGTACCACGCACCATCGGGTGCGTAGAGCCGGTTGCCGGCGATGTCGTTGTCGCCGTAGGCCATGTTGAGGAAGCCCTCGGGAAGCACCACGGGTTCGAGCACGGTCGCCGATCGCTGCACACCATCGACGGTCACGCTGACAGGCTTCGACAGCAGATCAAACTCGTAGCTGCCGCCGCCGAAGAGGAGGTCGGCATCGCCACCCACGGGCTTGCCCGAGAGGAGGTCGCTTTCGACGCTCGCCACCAGCATGCGGCGAATCTCGCTGGTCCCGCCGGGCGTGCTCCACACGACGGCGGCCGGCGTTCCATGCACGCGTTCGTGCCAGCGCGCAAAGGCGCGGCCGAACTCGTGTCGGATCTGTTCATTGTGCGGTGTGATGACCACGATGCTCGGGACGCCCTCGGCCACGCCGGGCGCGCTGCGGCGCAGGGCCAGCGGCAACGACACCAATGCCACGATGAAGACGCCGATCAGGAGCCGTGGGAGATTCATGCGCGAAGCCCTTGGGTCAGTTCGCGGTGCGTGGCCTCGGCGGCGCGGCGGATCGAACCCGCCCAGTCGGACTCGCCGGCATCGAACGCATAGATGATGCTGCGGCTGGCGGTGATGATCGCGCCACGTCCGTCGGTGTTGAAGCAGGGCTTGATGTCGGCGATGCCACCACCCTGCGCGCCGTACCCGGGCACCAGGAACAGCGTGTGCGGCATGCGACCGCGAAGACGAGCGGCATCGGCGGGCTTGGTGGCGCCAACGACCGCGCCCAGGGAGCTGTAGCCAGATCCGCCGATCGTGTCCTTGCCCGCGTCGGCGACGAGGTCAGCCACGGCTTCGGCTACCGAGCGGCCGTCATCAAGCCGAAGTGACTGCAGTGCATCGCCACCCGGGTTGCTGGTGCGCACCAGCGCAAAGGCGCCGTGCTCATGCTTGAGGAAGGGGGCCAGGCCATCGGCACCGAGGTAGGCGTTGACCGTGACCCAATCGGCGTGGGCGGCCTCGAAGGCTGCGGCGGCATAGTGCTCCGCGCTGATGCCGATGTCGCCGCGCTTGGCATCGAGGATCACCTCGTACCCATGCTCGCGCGCCGACGCGAGCGTTGCGGCGAGCGCCTTCATGCCATCAACGCCATGGCGCTCGTAGCAGGCGCTCTGGATCTTCACGACGGGTGCCACGCGTTCGCAGGCGGCGAGCACGGCGAGCGAGAAGGACTCGATGGCCGATGCCGGCTTGGACGCACCCAAGGTCTGCAGCGTGGCAGGCAGCTTGCCCACAACGGGGTCGAGCCCCACGCACAAGGGTGCTCCGCAACGCTGGACCGCGGACAGCAATCGATCGGCCACATGCATCATGGGTCGCAGTGTACGGAGGCTCCGCACGCCCGGGCGGTTGCGCCCTACGCTTGCCGCATGGCTACCGCTGCCATCCTTTCCGTTGGTGACGAGCTTTCGCTCGGCCAGTCGCTCGATACGCACGCGCAGTGGCTCTCGCAGCGGCTGGTGGAGCTTGGTGTGGTCCCCATCCTGCATGCGACCGTGGGTGACGATGAGCAGGGGCTCGTCGACGCACTCGCAGGTGCCATGCCGCGCGCCGACGTGATCATCATCACCGGGGGGCTCGGTCCGACGGCCGATGACCTCACGCGCGAGGCGCTGGCGGCACTGGCCGGACCCGGGCTCGTGCACGATCCCGATGCCGAAGTGGCGCTGCGTGCGCGGTTCGAGGCCCGCGGGCGTCGCCTGCCCGAGAGCAACCTGAAGCAGGCGCTGCGTCCGCCGTGGATGCGCATGATCCCCAATCCGCTCGGCACCGCACCGGGACTCCTGGGCACGCTCGATGGCGTGCTCGTGGTCAGCCTGCCGGGACCGCCTGACGAGATGCATCCAATGTGGCGGGATCATGTTGTGGCTGCGATTCGGGCGCATGTCGGCCAAGCGCCCGTACGGTGCGAGACGGTGCTCGCGTGCGGTCTGCCAGAGAGCGTTGCTGCCGAGCGACTCGGAGCAACCATGGATCGCAGTCGCAACCCCATGGTCGGGATCACCGTGAGCGGTACCACGCTTGCGGCGCGCATCCGTGCAACCGGCGATGCGTGCACCGACGGCTCGGTCGAGTCGACCATCGCTGCGGTCGAGGCCGCGTGGGGACCACTCTGCTTCGGCCGCGATGCCGACACGCTCGCCGGTTCGATCGGTGCGCTGCTCCTGTCGCAGGGGACGTCGGTTGCCACGTGCGAGAGTTGCACGGGCGGTGGCGTGGCCCGAGCGCTCACCGCGGTGTCGGGCTCGAGCGCGTGGTTCGGATCCGGCTGGATCACCTACGCGAACGAGGCCAAGGTTCGTCTGGGGGTTGATCCGACACTGATCGAGCGTCACGGAGCCGTTTCCGCGGAGGTTGCTGAAGCCATGGCGCGTTCGGCGGCGCGTGTGGCGGGTGCACGATTCGGCGTGGCGACCACCGGCGTTGCCGGACCGACCGGTGGAAGCGATGCCAAGCCCGTCGGCACGGTGTGGATCCAGGTGCACGACGAGACGGTGGCGTTGCGGCCTCGGCGCTTCGTGATCACCGGCGATCGCACCATGGTTCGCGACCGTGCCACTGCTCTTGCCCAGGTCCTGCTGCGTCTGGCCATCCTCGGACGCGAGGAGCGAAAGCTTTTGTGGGAGGCCGAGTGACCTTCGTCACGGCGTGCATCGCGCTGGGCAGCAACCTCGACCTTCCCGAGGGTGACAGTGCGTGGATCCTCGCCGAGGCGGTCAGGCGGCTGCATGCCGCTGCGGGCGTCCGCGTGGTCGGTGCGAGTTCGATCCATCGCACAGCTCCCGTCGGGGGGCCCAAGGGACAACGCGACTATCTCAATGCCGTGGTCGCCGTCCAGACCACCCATACGCCGCGAACGCTGCTGGAGCTCATGCTCACCATCGAGACCGGTCTGGGCCGAATCCGCGAGCCGTCGGTCCGCAACGGCCCCCGCACCCTCGATCTGGATCTCGCACTGTTCGGTGAGGCGGTCATCGATGAGCCCGGGCTTCATGTGCCGCACCCGCGGATCGAGGAGCGGTCCTTTGTGCTGCGGCCGCTGCTCGAGGTGCATCCCCATGCCATCAACCCCCGCACGGGAAGAGCGTTAGCATCCGCGCTCCGATCATGTTCGCCCGAGGCAGTGTCGGTGTGCGGCAACCTTGGCGTTCCCCCTTGAGCGGCCGTGCGCCGCGATGGAGCCTCAGATGATGTTGACCACTGCCCGTGCAGCTGCCACGGTCCTTGCCCTCGGCCTGGCCATGCCGTGCCTTGCGCAGGACGGCGCACCTGATCCCAACGCCCCGATGGCCGATCCGCTTGGTGCGCTTGCTGGGCAGATGCCCGCCACCAACGCCGCCGGCTTCAAGGATGGCGAAAAGGACGCTGCCTCCGTCGCCAAGGGGCAAGCGGCCTTCGACGCGATGGTGAAGGCGTTCCGCGACGCTACCTGGATGACCGACACCTTCTCGTACACGGTCAAGACGCCGATGGGCGAGCAGAAGGACTCGTTTGATGTCGTCATCGGTCCCGAAGGCACGATGCAGATCAAGAACGAGCAGATGGAGTTCTACGCCGTTGACGGCAAGCTCAACATGATCGTGCCGACCAACGAGAAGAAGTACATCTCGCTGCCGATCGACGGCTCGGTGGCGAAGACGCTCTCGGGCATGGGCATGGAGCTCCCGGTGCCCCACATCAAGCTGCGCGATGCCTCGATGCCCCCGATGAGCGCCATGAAGCTCATGGTGCTGCAGGAACCGAAGATCACTGGCTTCCGTTCGGGTGCAACTGGCAACGAGATCCTGCTCACCGATGAGCGGGGCGACGTGCTGCTGGTGACTGATGCCAAGACCAACCTTCCGTCGTCGATGAAGCTCGTCTTCTCGCCGGAAGGCGCGCCTCCGGGCTTCACGG
The DNA here is from genome assembly GCA_005798965.1 of Planctomycetia bacterium. Lineage (GTDB taxonomy): Bacteria > Planctomycetota > Phycisphaerae > Phycisphaerales > SM1A02 > SYIB01. The sequence continues at coordinate 2,079 of SYIB01000130.1, read as the reverse complement.
TCGGCATCGACTTCGCCATGGCTCCGAAGGCCGTGGAGAAGGGGACCATTGCCTTCAGCGCGGGCACGCGCAAGGCCGTGTCGACCATGGGGGAGCTCGAGACCTTGGTCGGTACCGGTGATGCGGCCCCGGCCTTCTCGCTCAAGGACTTCGAGGGCAAGTCGGTCGAGCTGACGTCCTTCAAGGGTCGTGTGGTGGTGCTCGACTTCTGGGCGACCTGGTGCGGCCCGTGCCGCAAGGGCCTGCCGCTTCTGGAGAAGGTGGCCAAGTGGGCTGCCGAGAAGAAGCTCCCGGTGACGGTGCTCGGCATCAACAGTTGGGAAGAACAGGGCCCCGAGGACGCCGAGGAAGCCGTCCTCGCCAAGGCCAAGGACTTCTGGACCAAGCAGGCCTTCACGTTCCTCGCGCTGCGCGACATGGGCGGCGCGTACATCAAGCAGTATGGCTTCAATGGCATCCCGGCGACTGTGGTGATCGGTACTGATGGCACGATCGCGCACATCCACTCGGGCTTTGCCCCGACGCTCGATGCCGACCTGCAGAAGGAGATCGAGGCGCTGCTCGCCAAGAAGTGAGTGCATCGATCGCACGGCTCAAGCGGGCGGTCTAGACTTCGGTCTGGGCCGCCCGCTGTCGTTGGAGGAACACCATGCTTGCCGTCGTTGCTGCATCGCTCGTTGCCGTGATCGCCCCGCCCGCGATGAACGCGGAGGGTTGGGATCCGTCGGCTCGGACCTCCGAATCGATCGCGGCTGCCGCCAAGCTCATCGAGCGAGCCGAGTCCGCGTGCCGCGACATCGCTGATGCCGTCATCACTGAAACGACCGCGATCGGTGGCGGCAGCGAGGCCATCCGCTGGGACGCACGCGCTGCGGCACGCGCGTGGTCCTTCCGGGCCGAGCGTGGCATTGAGGTCATTGGGATCGATGACACGGCCTTCGTGACAGTCGATGCGTTGCCCGGACAGATGGCGCTCGTTGAGTGCGCCAAGGGCTGTCGCGAGTTGTTCGAGGAGGCCGGGATCGTGCTGCCGGTCATGGTCTCCGTCCGGCTCGGCGGCTCGCTTGCCGATGCGGTCTGGAAGGACGAACTGCCTGATGCCGTGGTCGCCGGATCGCGCACCACCGAGGCTGGTCCGGAGGTCCTGCTCATCGACGCCGCCAGCGGTGGCGATGCGCTGGTTCAGTTCGATGGAACGACCGGCTTGCCGACTCGGATCCGAGTGGTGCGACGGCTCCCTGATGCTTTCTCCCATCCAGCGCTGAAGGCTTCGCCAATCATCGAGTGGTCGTGGACGGCCAAGATTCGCCCCGTCGATGCCAAGCCTGTGCCTCTCGGCAAGCCCAATCGCACGATGGCCGCCTCGCTGAAGGCGCTCCTCGATCAACTTGACCCTGCACCGCGCCGACGTCCGACTGGGTTGGAACCCACACCGTGACTGCGGTCCCGGCTGCACTCACGATCCACGGCGAGCCCGCGTCTGTGGACCCAGCCGCGTTGGATCTGCTCGCGGGGCGGGTGCGGGACATCGAAGTGCTCACGTCGCGCCACGACCGCATGCTGTACGCGACGGATGCGAGCATCTACCAAGTCGAGCCGCTGGGCGTGGTCCTGCCGAAGACCCCGGAAGCGGGGGCCGAGGCCGCCGCGTGGCTCCTTGAGCGCGGACTCCCGGTGCTGCCCCGCGGTGGTGGCACGGCGCTGGCCGGCCAGACCGTCAATCGTGCCGTGGTGATCGACTTCAGCAAGCACTGCCGCAGGATCGAGTCGATCGATGTCGAGGCTCGCCGCGCGATCGTGCAGCCCGGCGTCGTGCTCGATCAACTGAACGCGGCGCTCGCCCCAGCTGGGCTCATGTTCGGCCCTGATGTCGCCACGTCGAGCCACGCCACGATCGGCGGCATGGTCGGCAACAACTCGGCTGGGGCCAACAGCATTGTGTTTGGCCGCACCGTCGAGAACCTCATCGCCGTGCAGGTCGCCCTGCCGGATGGCAGCGTGACGTGGCTGCGCGAAGGGGGTGCTGTCGATGATCCGATCCAAGCGGAGCTTGCCTCACGGCTTTGGTCGATCCTTGAG
>SYIB01000129.1 GCA_005798965.1 Planctomycetia bacterium | reverse complement strand
TCGAGCTTGGCGACGCCGCGCTGCTCGAGCTGGGTCAGCGCCATCTCGACCATGCCGACGGCGCCCTCGACGATTTTCTGCCGTGCAGCGATCACGGCCGAGGCCTGCTGCCGCCGCAGCATCGCGGCGGCGATCTCCGGCGCGTACGCAAGGCTGCTGATGCGCGCCTCGATGACCTCGACGCCCGCCTGGGCAAGCCGCACGTGCAGTTCGTCACGCAGGCGCGCACCGATCAGGTCGGTGTTTCCCCGCAGGCTGGGCGTGTCGTGGTCGTCGGGGACGTCGTAGTGGAACTGGCTGGCGAGGTTGCGCAGCGCGCTCTCGGACTGGATCTCGACGAAGTTCTCGTAGTCGTCGACGGAGAAGATCGCCTGGGCCGTGTCGATGACCTCCCAGACGACGACCGCGGCGATCTCGATCGGGTTGCCGTCACGGTCATTCACCTTGATCGGCATGCCGCGGCTGCGCGAGGCCTTCACGAGCACCTTGCCTGTGGTGGGCTCGGTGACGTCGGAACCCTTGCTGCTGCCGGTCTCGAAGGTGCGCACGCGCAGGCTCACGCGCCGCTTGCCGCTGAAGGGACTCACCCAGTGGAACCCGACCGAGCGCACGGTGCCTCGGTAGACGCCGAAGAAGGTGATCGCGCGGCTGTCGCCCGGCTGCACCGCGAAGTAGCCCGCCCACAGGATGAACCACGCGACCATGCCGAGGATGCCCGCGATGATCGGGATCGGCAGGGCACTGAAACCATCGCCGCGCGCCCCGTACACGATGGCGGCGATGTTCAACCCCAGCAGGACGAAGTGGAAGGTCATGATCACCCAGCCATCCGTAGGTCGCAGGGCGTTCTCGCGGACGGTGGTCGCTGGAGTGCTCGGCGCGTTGGACATGGGGCCTCCTTGTGGAGGTCGGATGCTATGGGCAGGTGCCCCATACCCCAAGCATGATGGCCAGGTCCGAGCCGCCGACGGAACCATTTCCGTCGAGATCCGCCGCACAGCCGCTGCACGCGCCCCACGAACTCAGGAGGATGCCCAGATCGCTGCCGTTCACGAGGCCATCGTTGCTGAGATCCGCAACGCACGACTGCGGCACGCTCGCCGGATCGGCAGGATCGCTTCCGGCATCGAGCTCGTCACGATCGGCGAAGCCGTCCATGTCCCGGTCGTAGCCGAGGCGGATGCCGGTGCCATCAGGTACGGCGGTGAAGGTGATCTCGCTGCCGGGCGCGGCGAGCGCGCGCAGCTGCGCGGTCGTCAGCGTTTCGGTGACGCGGTCCGATTGCCATTCCGCGGCGCTCAGGAAGTGCCACCCCCGTGCCTGGCCATTGACCGTGCCCTTGGCGATCAAGTCGATGCTGCCATTGGCCGCGAGCGACTGAAGCGTGTCGAGCATCGCCAGCTGGGGCGAGGTGGCGGTGGCGAGCGATACCAGCGTGACTTGTTGGCCGACCGCCGCATGCGTGTCGGTGGCGAGGCTGAACATGAACGCTTCCATGTCGCGCCGCTGCTGCTGGCCCGCGGTGCCTGGGGCGAAGCTGAAGACGCCCAGGTTGAGGAAGCTCACGAGCGTGTCGAAGCCACCGTCATGGCTGAATCCGAAGCCACGGTTGTTCGTCTGGCTCATCTTCAAGAAGCCCGTCTTCTCATGCATGTTCTGCAGCTGCGGGATCTTCATGCTCTGCGGCTCCTGCAGCAGGTTGGCACTGATGATCACGCCCAGGCCGCCCGTCGGCAGCCGGTGGCAGATGTTGCAGTTGGTGGCGGCGCCGTCGACCTGCAAGGTGTTGTAGAGGTTCTGCCCGGTGACGGGGTTACCGCTGCCCGGAAGGCTCGTCTTGAGCGAGTTGTCGACATTGCGGTTGGGGTTGGGCGGGAAGCGCATCGAGGCCACGAACTGCAAGAACGACGACATCTCCGCCTGCGTGAGCTGGGCATCGTCACCATTCAGGCCGATGAATGCGCCATTGAACTGTGGGAGGCCTTCACGGTCGCCGCGCCAGTGCAGCGGCTCCGCGCCGAGGATGCCGACGAGCGTCTGCGTGGTCATCGGACCCTTCATGGGATGCCAGTTGGCGCAGCCGCCGGCGAGGCCGAAGTTGCAGTTCTGGTTGAACGTCTTGACCGATCCGTTGGGTTCGCCGAGGTCCCACGCAAGGAAGTCGAGCTTGCCGTCGATGTGGCAGCTCCCGCACGAGGCCTGCCCGAGCCCGCTGGTCCGATGCGTGTCGTACAGGAACGGCCGGCCCGCCCGAATCTCGTCGGGTGTCGAGTCGTGGAAGGCCACGCGAGCGGTCTCGGTGCCTCCGGACACGCTGACCCGGCTGATCGAGCCATCGAACTTGTTCATCACGTAGAGCGCACCGCGCGCCTCGTCGAGCGCAAGTCCGGTCGGGCCCTCGCCGACTTCGATGCGCACCTGTGGGGCACCCGATGCGTTCACCTGCAGGAGGTTGTTCGAACCCATGCCCGCGATCCAGCCAGTGGTGCGCGCAGCATTCCAGATGATGGCGCGCGGATCACCGATCGAAAGGTCGCGTTGCGCTTGCGGCAGGGTGGCGGTGGTGTAGTTCAGGTGTGGATTGAGGTCCACGATCGTCGGCGTTGCCGGAGCCGCGGGATCCACGCTGGCCATGCGTACGCGGATGAAGGTGCCCTTGACGCGCGGCTCGAAGCGGATCTGGTTGGTCGACTCAGTACCGACCACGGTGACGCGGCCCGAGGGGCCGACATCGAGGGCCATGTTGGTCGTCATCAAGCCCTTGGCGTACGTCGTTGCCAGGGTCGATGCGTTGATGATCGCCAGGTCCTGGTCGTGCAGTCCCCACGTGACCGAGCTGGTCCAGTTGCCGTTGTTGTCGTCGCGCCACGTGCCGTCGGCCTGTTTGCGCACGATGAGGCCTGAGCGCGGCGCCACGGGGAGCCCGGGCGTGAGCGGGGGACTGAAGCCGGAGCCGGCATTCGGCGGCGGGTTCGGGTCACCGGGGTAGGGATTGGCGGAACTCGACACCACGGGCTCGGGCAGCAGGGTGGTGGCGTTGCCGCTTTCGAAGATGGCGGCGTAGACGCGCGTACCGTCGGTGGCGAGTGCTTTCGGATCCTCGCCTTGGATAGCAAGCACGTTCGGCGCGGCGGCCAGATTGGCCGGGTCGAACACTCGGACTTGATTCAGTTGGCTCACGCTCACGAAGGCTCGCTGCGGCGAACCAGCGAAGACGACATCGCACGGCTCGTCGCCGGTCAAGATCGTGGCTCGCACCCGGCGCGTGGGCAGGTCGACGATGCTGATGGAGTCCGAGAGATGGTTGACAACCCAGGCTTCCGTGTTGGAGCGCGCGCGCACGCTCACAGGATCCACGCCCACGGGCACGCTGCCGGTGCGGATCGGCGCCGAGCCCGTGACGTCGAAGAGTTCGAGCACGCCGTCGGCCAGGTTCACCGCGAGCAGCGTGGAGCGGTCTGGCGTCAGGTCGATCGGGTGGACGTGGGGGGTTTCCCAGTTCCAGAACGATGCACTTGTCGCGCGCTGGGGTGGCTGGTCGCCGCTCGCACGCTCGCGGGTGACGACCTGATCGATGAGCGCCAGGACTTCCTCGCGAGGGAGTTCGTGGGCGAGCCGGGCCTTGGCCTGGGCTGGAGCCGGCATGAGCAGTGCGGACGAGAGGGCCAGCGCACCACTTGCAGCCAGGGCGAGAGCGATTCGGGACATGC
>SYIB01000128.1 GCA_005798965.1 Planctomycetia bacterium | reverse complement strand
TTCATCACCAGATAGGCCGCGGCAGGGGTGCCTACGGGGGCATCGATGAAGCAGGGGCGGCCCTGTGCGCTCGGCCGGCCATCGAGATAGGTGGTGCGTGCTTGAGCGCCGCACTCAAGGATGATCATCACACGACCCGCTACGTGGGTGAGTTCGGGCCACCCATGCGTGGTCACGGCTTCCTCGAGCGTCGCAGAGCCGCCACGCACGAGATCAGGTGTGATCAGCCGGTCTGTACCGATCGTGTCGCGGATCACGGCATCGAGTGCATCGAGAGCAGCAGCATCGAAGGGTGGCGGTGGATCGATTCGATAGCCGCCGGAGCCTTCGTAGCCCGACTCCTTCAGTTCGAGTTGGATCAGGATCGGTACATGGCCTGGGTGCGCCGAGCTCCAGGTCGCCACCTGCGTCAGTGCGTCCTTCAGGAGCACGCACCGTGTGCCCTGATCGACCGATGGCACATGAAAGACCTTGAACCCAGGCTGCTTCAGACGCGCCGAAGCACCGTGCCCGAAGAGCGGGTTGCGGAAGAGGCCGCCCTGCGGATCATGGTGCACATCGAGTTCGAGTGCACGGATGTTCTGGTCGCTGAGCTGCGTCGGCAACGGGGCGTGCGTGTACTGCCAGTCGCGGGCCCGCTCGGCAAAGAGCGCGTAGAGACCCGTGGGCGGAGCCACGTGGTACGAGTTGTGCGTACCGATGACTTGGAGATCGTTGAGGCGCATGCCCGGCGGGAACGGTCCGTTGCAGGTGGCAGCGCCAGTCCATTGGGGCGCTGCATCCGGCGGTGCTTCGTGAGCGCCGGCCCCGCCGTTGCACGGCAGGACGGCGACGAGTGCGACAAACAGCATGGCGGCGTGGTGCATCGAGCACTACGGTACCCTTCAACCGGCCTCCCGCCGGCAAGGAGTGCGCCATGGCAATCGATCGAAGCTTGGCTGTTCGGCTCATGAATGCAGCCATCGAGCAGGCCGAGAAGGGCTGGAGCGAAGGCGGGATCCCAATCGGCAGCGTGCTCGCACGCGCTGACGGCACGATCGTGGCTCGAGGCCACAACCAGCGAGTGCAGTCGGGCGATCCCATCCTGCACGCCGAGATGGACTGCATCCGCAAGGCCGGCCGGCGCAACGACTGGTCGGAACTGACGCTCGTCAGCACGCTGAGTCCGTGCCCGATGTGCACCGGTACGGCGCTCCTGTACAAGGTGCCGCGCATCGTGATCGGGGAGAACCGCACCTTCATGGGCGCCGAGCATTGGTTTGCGGAGACAGGGGTCGAGGTGATCGTGCTCGACGATCCACGCTGCGTCGAACTCATGCACCGCTTGCAGCGCGAGAAGCCCGGGCTTTGGGCCGAAGACATCGGCGAGAGCTACCGGCACCAGGTGGCGTTCGTCTGCACTGCGAACTCCTGCCGCAGCCAGATGGCCGAGGGCTGGGCGCGCGCGATCCATGGCGAGCGCCTGGATGTGTTCAGTGCCGGCATTCGCCCGAGCACGCTGAACCCGCTGGCGGTGCGAGCGATGGCCGAGGTTGGCATCGACATCAGCGCTCATGCCAGCAAGACTCTGGCTGACTTGCCCGGCAAGCTCGACATTGCCATGACCGTCTGCTCGGGCGCAGACCAGGCGTGTCCGACGCTGCCCGGTGCGGTGCGTCGCGTGCATGTGCCATTCGACGATCCGCCGCACCTGGCGCACGGCACGCGCACCGAGGACGAGGCCATGCCGCACTATCGCCGCGTGCGCGATGAGATCCGAGCGTGGGTCGAGCGCGAGTTGCCGAAGCTGCTGCAGTGAGTCGCGGTAGCCTGCGCACGTCGGGCCCTTGGCGGAATTGGCAGACGCAGGGGACTTAAAATCCCTCGCCGGTCACACGGCATCCCGGTTCGAGTCCGGGAGGGCTCATTGAGGTCAGGCGCGAGTCCTCACCCCAGCCCCATCGTGGCGAGCGTCTGTCGCGCCACGGTGCGCGCATCGAACGCCTGCTCGGCGCGCGTGCGGGCAGCGCGGCCCATCGACTCGGTCCGCGCCGGATCCTGCATCAGCGACTGCATCGCTCGCGACAGGGCTGTGACCTCGCCGCGCTCAACGAGCAGGCCCGTGACCCCATGCTCAACGCACTGCCTGCATCCGGGCACGTCGTTGGTGACGACTGCACGGCCCGCAGCCATCGCCTCAAGCACGCTGTGCGGCGTGCCCTCGCGCCAGCTCGGCAGGACGAAGGCCCGGCACCAGGCCAGATCGGGGCGGATGTCGTGGCGCCGACCCACAGCCTCCCACACACCGCGCGCGGCACCCTCGGCCACGCGCCGCTCGAACACTGCGCCTTCCTTGCCATCACCAAATCCGGCGATGCGGATCGGGATCGACGGCGCGTCACGGTGCATGAGCTCGGCCGCCTGCAGGAACTCGTCGAAGCCCTTGTCGGTCATGAAGCGGCTGGCGAAGAGGATCCCGCCGTCGGGATTCGGCGACTGCACCGCGTGATGCATGAGATCAACGCCGCTGCCAGCGGTCACGGTCACTGGTACCCCGCGGGCGAGCAGTCCCCAGCGCGCGAAGTCATCGCGGTCGTCCGGATTGTGGAAGATGACGTGCGTGGACTGCGCCAAGGCGCGGCGATAGAGCGCGCTGGCTGCTTTGCGCGCGATCCACCAACGCAGCCCACTGCGGACGAACACGCTGCCCACGCCTGTGATCATCGCCACACGCACCGTGATGCCAGCGGCCGCTGCGGCAGGCATGCCATGGCACACGGCCTTGATCGTGCCTGCCAGGACATGGGTCGGCCGCTCATGGTGCATGAAACGATCGAACTCCCGCCGCACGCCTCGCTCGGCGAGTGGATTCATGCCGCGCCGCGCGTACTCAAGCTCCACGACCTCGGCACCTGCCTCCTGCATGCGCTCGCGCACCCAGGGCTCGATCGCAGGAGCAGCCACCACGACCTCGTGACCGCCAGCGCGCAACATGCCGACCAAGGGCGCCCGGAAGAGCGGCAGGGTCGGCGCGAAGCCGGTCAGGATGGCGATACGGGCCATGCGACGATCGTACGGTGATGCGCATCGACCTTACGATGGCCGGATGCGCGCACCGATCGAGGTCGCCGTCGTGTGGACCGCCTCGCTCGCGAGCGCGCTGCTTGCGTTTTCATTCTCGATCGCGCTCGCTCGGACGCTCGATGCAGCGGCCTTCGGCACCTTCATGACGGTCTTTGCCGTAAGCCGGCTCGCGGCGCCCGTGGCGCAGGGGGGTGTCAGCGAGATGTGGCTTCAGGCCTTCGGTCGACACGGTCGTGCTGCATCGGCATGGATCGTGCCGGGCCTTGGTGCCATGGCGAGCACCGCGGGCCTGGCCGTGCTGGGCATGACGGGGTGGGTGATGGCCTTCGCTCCGTCGGGCGATGCGGTGGAACTGGCGATCGTGATGGCTGTGGCGGTCGCGCTCGGTGCTCCGGCCGACAACGCGATCGCCGAGCCGATGCTTCGCGGCCGATTCGTGCGTGTGGCCCTTTGGCAGCTCGCTCCCTACATCGTGCGCATGGCAGCGGTGGGTGTGGCGGCGTGGGTGCTCTGGCGCAGCGATGGCACGCGTGCGGTGGTGGGATCGCTCGTGATCGCGCTCGTTGTCGGTACGACCATCACGAGCGTGATCGGCATGCGATGGATCCTCCGGCTCCGGCGCGATCCGCCGACCGATGATGCGCCGACGCACGAGCCGTTGGCCGCCGCACCAGCCGCGGGCGCTGCACTGGCCCGGTCGTTCCCGTTCGCGGTGCAGGGTCTGGCGTACCTCGCCGTGCTGCAGGTGGGCACGATCGCGCTTGGCTCGGCGGGCCTGGTCGAGGACGCCGGGGCGTTCTCGGTGGCGATGAACATCGTGACGGCGATGCATCTGCTCCCGAGCGCCGTCTTTGCGCGAGTCTTCGCGCCGCGCTATTTCCTCTGGGGCAACAGCGATCCTGCTCGGCTTGCGCGCACGGCACCGCGCGTGCTCGCGTGGGTCATGGCGGCGTCGATCGTGGGCTCAATCGCTGCATGGTTCGTCCTGCCATGGGCGATCCCATTGGTCTTCGGTGCAGCGCAAGAGGCCGCGGTCGCCCCCGCGCGCACGCTGGCGCTGGCGTTCCCGGTCTGGTGCCTGGCGGCGGGGCTCACGGCACATCACACCACGCCGGCGGAGGTGCGCTGGCGCACCCTGTGCTGGGTCGGTCTGGCGGCGATCACGATCGGTGGCTGCATCCTTCAGGCTCCGACCTCGGGCTTGGAGGGCGTGGTCAGAGCCGTCATCGTCGGACAGGTCGCGTTCGCGATCCTCGCGATCATCGGCCAGTTCGTGTTCGTTGGCCCGCGCTGGCGTGCGGCTTCATGAAGTCTTCACCACGGTGCATCGGGCGCTCCTAGGATCAGGGTCATGCAACAGCAGCCACAACGGGTCTCGGGTCGTGCCGTCGGCGCGGTGATGTTCATCGCCGCACTTGCTGTGACCGTTGCCTGGATCGTGATCCGGGTGTTCTTCACCACGGAGCCGCCCGAGGCCACGCCGGATGCGCCTGCGTCCCCGGTGAGCACCTCATCACGCATGCCGCACGTGCTCGCGCAGCCCTTCGATCATGTCGTCGTGCTGAGCATCGATGGCCTGCGTGCCGATGCCGTCGAGGATGCCGTGCGCCGCGGGCGCCCGGGATTCTCCGCGCTGCTCCAGGGACCGAACACCCTGGAGGCGCGGACCGATCCGGACAGCACGGTCACGCTGCCCAACCACACCGGCAGGGTCACGGGCCGCCTGTTCAAGGGACCGCAGGGCCACAACTGGCTGCCCAACGACTTGCCGCCCACGATTGCCGAGGGCGGCACGCTCCAC
>SYIB01000127.1 GCA_005798965.1 Planctomycetia bacterium | reverse complement strand
CCGAGCGGCCAGTTGCGGCTCTCGCTCGCGGCGATGCGAGCCTGCACGCCGGGGCTCAGCATGTACTCCATGAACCAGATCGCGTTGGCGCGATGCGGGGCCCCCGCGATCAGCGCCACCGTGGTGGGGATGAGCAGCGTGCCACCACCCGGATCGGCGACTGGATCGTGACGAGGCATGATCCACTGGACCTTTGCCCCTCGAGCCTGGGCCGCGAGCACGTCATCCGTGTCGGTCAGCCCGATGTCGGCTTCGCCCCGCGCCACCGCCTCAACCACCGCCGCGTTGCCACCAGTCAGGGGGCGGGGTTCGTTGGCAGCGAGCCCCTCGACGAAGGCCTCCCAATAGCCGGGGATCCGCAGCTTTCGCTCGAAGAACGACTGCATCGCACCGAGGTGCCCCCGCGTGGTTCCGAAGCGCGGATCCGCCATGACGATTCGCCCCTTCCACCATGGACGCACGAGGTCCATCCATGTGTCAGGCATCTCTTGGGGGGTCACGCGATCTGGTGCGATCACGAAGACACGCGCGCGCGCACTGAATCCGAACCATCGTCGCTCGCCATCTCGGAACGATGCGGGCCACTCGCCGAACACGCCGGCATCGAGCGGCTCGAACGATCCCTCCTTCGCCAGCTGTGCGACCGCAAAGCACTCGCTGCTCCAGAAGACATCGGCCCGCGGCCGCTCGTGCTCGGCCCTGAGCAGGCTCGCGAGCGCGGTCGTCTTCGTGGCTTCGGTGTCGTAGCGCACACCGACCGTGAGCCCTGACTCCCGCTCGAATGCCTCGATGATCGGTCGAGCGACCTGTTCATCGGCGCTCACGTACACGATCAGGTCCGGCGACTTCCCGCAGGCGGCCAACGCCATGATGACCATGCACAGCAGCCAACACCGGGCGACGTCACCACGGATGGACGAGGTCATCACTTCGTTCCGCCCTGACTCGGACCTGATCCGGCGGGCTGACCCGCAGTGCCGCCTTGAGCCGCGCCACTGGTCTTGCGATCGATCTGCTTCTTGACATCACCGAAGTAGCGTCGATGCGCCTCCTTCAGATGCGGAGGGACGGGATCCTCGGCCGTGGCGCTCTCGGCCTTGCGCGTGACGTCGCCGGCCACGGACTGAAGTGCGGTGGCGGCCTCACCCGTGATCGCCGGGCCCTCGACCAGTTGCCGCGCGATGATCGGCCCTTGGCTCTTCTCGACCTTCTCCCGACGCTTGACGGTGTTGGTCTTCGTGACTTCGCGGGGCGCCTGACCGCCGCTGCCCTGGCCACGCTTGCCTATGCCGGAGCCAGCGCTGTCGCCGCCGTCCTGACCCTCGCTCTGGCCGCCCTGCGCGAGTTTGGCGGGTCCGTCGCCGCCCTTACACTGGCCACCAGCGCACTGACTAGCCTGGTCCATCTGCTCCTGCGCCTCCATGTCGTTCAGCAGTTCGCTGGGGTCCCCGGCCGCGGCATCCTTCGCCTCACCGGACTCGCCCTGCTCGCCATCGGAGGGCTGATCCTCGCTGCCCTGCTGGCCCTCGTTGCCCTTCTCGCCCTGCTGGCCCTTCTGGCCCTTCTTGCCCTGCTGGCCCTTCTGGCCCGATTGGCCGGGGTTCTGGCACTGCTTGCAGGCGTTGCTCAACTGCTGCATGTTCTGCTGCATCTGCTGCGCGGCGTCAAGCGCCTGCTTGAGCTGTTCCTTCTGCGCCTCGTTGAGCTGCTTCGATTGCTCGATCGCCCGCTTGAGCGCTTCGGGGCTGTCGGCCATGTTCGGATCCAGCCCGGCCTCCTCAAGCGCATTGCGCAGGGCGTCCTTGTCCTTCGCCAGCTCCTGCAACTTCTTGGCCAGGGCCTCGAGATCCTTCTTCGCCTGCTCACGTTCGGCGTCGCTCATCGAGCCATCCTTCATCTTCTCCTGCAGGTCCTTCATCGCCTCCTTCGCGGCAGCGATGTTGCCCTGCTTGAGCGCCTCGGTGAGCGGTGCAACGGCGCTGTCCTTGGGCACCTCGAGGGTGGCGAGAGCATCCTTGGTCTGCTCCATGCCCTTGGTCTGAGCGTTTTCCTTCAGTGCCTCGAGCTTCTGCGCCATCTCGGTCAGTCGCTTGGCGAGCTCTCGCTCCTTTTCGGCCAGGCTCTGGTCGTCCTGACCCTCGAGCTCCTCGTTCGCGCGACGGATCTCAGCGGCCATCTCCTCACTCAGGAGTGGATCGTCGGTCACGGTCTTCACCACCGCTTCCAGTCGCTCCTTCATCGAGTCCACTCGCGACTGGCTCCCCGGATCCGTCGCGGCGGCATCGGCCTGGGCGGTTGACCATGTGGGCACCACCATGAAGAGCACCCACGCCAGCGCGAGCGCACTCGGACCGCCCCACCAGAGCCGCGGCAGCTTGAACGGCAGTGCCCGACGCCACAGGTTCAGGAGCCCGCGCTCATCAGCCAGATGCATCGCATCCTGAACGGCAGCCTGCGCGAACGGATCCTGCCGGTCACGCACGGCGATCGCGGTCGACAAGCGGTCCTTGAGATCAAGCTGCGCATCGATCACGCTCGCCATGGCCACGGTCGACGGAGTGCGTTCTCGCATGACGAGCGCTGCGATGCCGGCGCCCACGAGTGCCGCCACGCTGACGAGCGCAAGCCACTGCGGTTCGCCCGCGGCATCCCAGCGATCGCCCGCGATCTTCGCGACCACGACCCACAGGACAGGCAGCACGCTCGCAAGCAGGAGCGCCCACAGGAACGCACGCGCCCACGCCTGCACGGCGTAGCGACCTTGGCAGCGACGGACGATGCGATCGATCAGGTCCATGGCAGTACGCTCCTCTCCCGAAGGATACTCCTCGATGATCATGACGCGAGCCATTGCCCTGCTGTTCGCCACCGTTGCCATGCTCGGCGCGCCGCACGCTGCCGCACAGGTCGACAACGACCTGCAGCGCCAGATCGACGCCCTCAAGGAGCAAGTGCGTCGGAAGGACATCGATCTGCAGGTCCTGGCTGCCACGGTCACTGACCTCGAAGCCAAGCTCGCGGACTGTGAACGCAAGGGTGAGCGGGTTCCGGCACCTGAGCCGACGCCCGAACCGGCTCCAGCCGAAGCGCCGCCATCGACCGATCCGCTCCAGCCCACGCCGCCCGGACCGCTCGAGCCTGCTCCTGCGGACCCTCTCATGCCCCCAGCGGAGCCCGCCCCGGTGGCACCTGCCGCACCGAGTGAACCCGCACCCACCAACGATGCCGCCGCCGCGCAGTTCGCCTCGCCTGAGGCCATGCTCAACGCTGTCCGCGTCCGCCTGCGCGAGGACTTCGGCACACGCGCCGGATCGAGCGACCCCGAGGAACGAGCGTCCTACCAGCGCGAACTCAAGTCATGGACGGCGACGACGGCACGTTCCATGCGGCGCGAGGTGACCTGGTCCGTGCGCCTCGTCGAGGCCTTGTCCGCACGCAGCGGGCGCATCCTCATGCAGGCGGTCGTGCTGGACGATGCCGGCCGCGAACTCGGCCCCTGTACAGTCGAGCTCGCGGGTGCTGCGGCGAAATCGTGGCGCGGCGTCACGGTCGCGGGCCGCCGGGTGAACCTGCGCGGCTTGGCGACCCTTGAACTGACCATCGATCTCGAACAGCAGGAAGCGCGCCCCTTCCGCAACGACCGCTTCATCGGGCCCTGCCTCGAAGGCCGCGTGATCGTGACCCAAGCGGTGCTCAGCACCTGAAAGGACCGTCGACATGGACCAGCATGACCACGTGTGCGTCTGCTTCAAGGTGAGCCTCCACAAACTCACGACCTTCATGGAGCGCGAGCAGCCCGCCGTGCCGAGCCAGCTCAGCCAGTGCCTGCAGGCCGGAACCGGCTGCGGCTGGTGCGTACCGTTCCTCTGTCGGCTTCACGCCCAGAACGCGGCCGGCCAGCAGCCTGATCTGGCCATCTCGCCCGAGGAGTACGTGGCTCAGCGGTCGGCCTACAAATCAGCTGGCAAGATCCATCAGGGTGACGAAGCCTCCGACGCCGGTGCGTGGCAGCAAGGCTAGTATTGAGACTCGTTCTCAACACGAGCCCCGCGTGACGACCCCCACCCCGCCCATCCGCATTCCACTCACCCAGCTCGCGCCCGGGCGCCGGGCCACCGTGGAGTGCTCAGCACTCGACGGCCTCCCCGAAGGCGATCGATGCCTGCTGACGGCCATGGGCCTGGGCGAACGGTGCGAAGTCCGGCTCTGCCGGCGCGGCCACGCCTGCATCGTGCAGGTCGACACCACGCGGCTGGGGATCGACGAGCAGGTCGCCGCGCGCATCATGGTCACGCCGATCGACGACGAGTCATGATCGCACCCGAGCTCGCGACCAT
>SYIB01000126.1 GCA_005798965.1 Planctomycetia bacterium | reverse complement strand
GATCTACCTGCAGCCGGAACTGTTCGCCGCCGGTGTGCGCCCCGCCATCAACGTGGGCATCTCGGTGAGCCGCGTGGGTGGCAACGCGCAGATCAAGGCGATGAAGGAAGTCGCCGGCTCGCTGCGCCTTGACCTGGCCGCCTACCGCGAGCTCGAGGCGTTCGCGCAGCTCGGCACCGAGCTCGATGCCGCCAGCCAGCGCCAGCTCGACCGCGGCGCGCGCATGGTGGAACTGCTGAAGCAGGGCCAGTACACCCCGTTTGACGTCATCGACCAGTGCCTTGGCCTCTTCGCAGCCAGCAAGGGCATCATGGATGATGTCCCGGTCGCCAAGGTCCGCCAGTTCGAAACTGACCTTCTGGCGTGGTTTGAGGGCGGCGGCAGCGCGCTGCGTGCCAAGCTCGTTGACAAGAGGTCGTTCAAGGGCATGGAGGACGAGTTCATCGCCGCCATGAAGCAGTTCAAGACCGGTTGGCGCGCCTGATCGCGCTGCCTGCCGGATCGCGCCGGATCCCGCCGCTGCGGGTGAGGCGCGAACCAAGGCCAATTGCTTGACCCGAAGCCGCCGCGCCCTGCGCGGCGGTTTTCGTTGCGGCGCGTGGCGTGTGGCACGCGCGAACGCACGGCGGGCTCTCGCCGCTCGCGTCGGTGGAAGAGCCTGGTGCATCCAGAATGCAGCGCGGGCCGGGCCCCTCCCTCAGGGCCCGACCCGCGCGGTGTGCTTGGACTGTTCGTACGGAGCGATCAGTCGTCTGCGTCGTCGCCCTCGGCGCCTGACGCGGCGCCATCGGACTCGCCCTCGGCACCCGCTTCGAGCGCCTTCATGCGCTGCCAGTCCTCCATCGTGATGAGGACTTGGCGCGCAACCGAACCCTTGTGATCGCTGAGGATCCCTGCAGCACCCATCTGGTCAACGAGCCGACTCGCTCGGCCGTAGCCGATGGCAAGGCGGCGCTGCAGCAGGCTCACGCTGCCGCGCCCGGTCTCGATGATGATCTCGACTGCTCGATCGAACATCGGATCGCGCTCCGCGCTGAACTCGCCGGTCTGCTCGGTGTCGCCCGCCGACTCGGCCTCGGCCTGGCTGCGGATCGCGACGAGTGATCGCTCGAAGCTCGGTTGCGCCACATCCTTGAGAAAGCGCGTGACGGCACGGATCTCGTTGTCGGCGACCAAGGTGCCTTGGCAGCGGCGCAGATCGCTGCTCGATGGCGTGACCACCATCATGTCGCCCTGGCCAAGCAGGAGCTCCGCACCCTTCTGGTCGAGCACGATGCGGCTGTCCATGCCGCTGGCCACCTTGAACGCCACGCGGCAGGGCATGTTCGCCTTGATGAGGCCGGTGACGACGTTGGCCTGCGGGCGCTGCGTGGCGAGGATCAGGTGGATGCCCACCGCGCGGGCCTTCTGGGCGATGCGGACGATGCTGGTCTCGACCTCGCGGTTGGTCATCATGAGGTCGGCGAGCTCGTCGACCACGAACACGAGGTAGGGGAGCTTCTTCGGGACGCGGGCCTTGGCCTGCTCGTCGGCCTCGGTCATGCCGAGGCGCTCGAAGAGCTCGGTCTCGCCGAGGTCGTTGAAGGTCACGATGTCGCGCACCTGCGCCCGCTGGAAGAGGTCGTAGCGCTCTCCCATCTTCGTCACGGCCCACTCGAGGATCGCCGAGGCCTTGCCCATGTCCGTCACGACGGGTGCCATGAGGTGGGGGATGTTGGCGTACATGCTCATCTCGACCATCTTGGGATCGACCAGCACGAGCTTCAGCTCATCGGGGCGCTTGGTGTAGAGCCACGACATGATGATGCTGTTCATGCACACGCTCTTGCCGCTGCCGGTGGTCCCGGCGATGAGCATGTGCGGCATCCTCGTCAGGTCGAACACCAGCGGCTCGCCTGAGCTGTCCTTGCCGAGGAACATCGGCAGGCGCATGCCCTGCGACTGGCCACCGGACATCAGCTCCTTCAGCCGGACCTTTTCCTTCTGGCGGTTGGGCACCTCGATGCCCACCGCCGTGGTCCCCGCCATGTTGGCAATGATGCGGATGTTGGGCGCACTCAAGGCGCGCGCGATGTCCTTGCTGATCGTCTCGAGCCTGGCCACGCGCGTGCCCGCCGCCAGCTCGACGGAGTAGAGCGTGACCACCGGGCCGCTTTCGATACCCACGACTTCACCCTCGATCTGGTAGGTCGCCAGCGTCTGGGTGAGCGTGGCGGCCTGGTCGCGGACGAAGGCTTCGATCGTGGCGCTGAAGTTCGACTCGGGTTCATCGAGGAGTTCGATGCCGGGGAACTGGTAGCCCTCGTAGTTCTCGGTGCGGGGGATGTCCTGGTCGCGGGCGACGGTCTGGGATGGGCCGGCCACACGAACGGGAAGGCGGGCCATGCGCTCGCGCAGTTCTTCCTCCGTCAGCGAGGCGGGACCCTCATCGGCTGCGTCGGCCTCCAAGGCCTCGTCGTCGCACAAGGCGTCTTCGTCGCACTCGAGCTCGGCGTCCTCAGCCTCCTCGGCTTCGACCTCCTCGGCGTCAAGGACCGCGATGGCCGAGTTGTCGGTTTCTGCGTCGATGGCCGCAGCTTTTGACGTGCGGCGCATCGGGCGAGCCTGGGGCTCATCCTTCACGGCGGCCGCAGTG
>SYIB01000125.1 GCA_005798965.1 Planctomycetia bacterium | reverse complement strand
TCGAAGGAGAAGATCGACGCTTGCGTGCAGCGCGCGAAGGTCGGCGGCGGCGAGATCGTGCAGCTCATGGGCACGAGCGCCTACTACGCGCCGGCCTCTGGCACCATCCAGATGGTCGAGGCGATCGTGAAGGACAAGAAGCGCATCATCCCCTGCGCGGCCTATTGCGAGGACGAGTTCGGCGTTGCCCCGGGCCAGAAAGGCAAGGGGTACTTCGTGGGCGTGCCGTGCGTGCTCGGCAAGGCCGGCATGGAACGGGTCATCCCGCTGCAACTCAACGCCGAGGAAACCAAGCTCTTCAACGAGAGCGCGCAACACGTGAAGGACCTGGTCGGGGCCGTTCGCAAACTGGCCCCCGAACTCGGCTGAACCACGGTCCACGCACGGGTCGCTTCCAGCCGGCATCGGCTGGGCATGAAGCCATCGCCGACCGCCCCGCACGCCGTGTGGGGCGGTTGTCGCTCTGGGGGGCAAGCAGGGCCGAGGGGCGTTGGAATCGACGACGCGCACCATTGGCGTGCCTGTCGTTGCAGGGAACGACGTCGAGCGAGGGCGATGCGGGAAAGTGAGGGAGTTCCACGCGTTTGTCCGATACACGCTGCATGGCTTCGACGCAGCCGCTTTTCGAGATCGACCCGGGCTGGCCGTACTTGCTGGCCGGGCTGGGGCTCGTCTTCGGGGCTGTGGTGCTGCCGGAGCAGGCCAAGCTCCACCAGGGTGAGCAGCAGCTCGCCCAGATGCAGCACTTGGTCGCTCGGTCGGAGGCGGTGGCTGGGGCCTATGACGACTTCGCCGCACGCGTCAAAGATGGCGACCCCACCCTCATGCGCCGGTTGGCGGTGAGCCAGCTCAACCTGCTGCCCGAGGGCGAGGTCCCGATCGTGCGCGCGGAGAGCGCGACCGTACCCATCACCGAGTGGATCGAAGGGTCGGTGCCGGCCAGTGACTTCGTGGCCGAGCCCTTCCGAGACAGCCTCCTGTCACGCTGGGCGCTTGGGCGCACGCGCCTGTGGGTCATGGGCGGTGGCGTGATGTGCATCTTCGTCGGGCTCGTGATGACGGCTCCTCGGCGTCGGGGCGAGTCTGAGGAATGCACCGAAGTTCCTTCGGGTTCCGGAGAACCCGGTGACGGCACCGCTACCGTGGCGGCGTGCCCAGCGACCTCCGCGAACTGACCATCGATTGCCTTGCTCAGGTGCTGCCTCCCGACTGGGTGGGCGGTGCTCATCGCGAGCGTGACCGCCTCCACCAGGTGGGTGGCACGGTGCTGTTGCCCACCGACCCTGAATGGCCGGCTGCGCTTCGGCAGGTCGACGATCCGCCGCGAGCGCTCTGGGTCCGGGGCTCCGTGGCGGCGTTGGGTGCCCCATGTGTGGCGATCGTCGGCAGTCGGCGGGCCAGCGCCTACGGACTCGACGTGGCGGGTCGGTTTGGGGCCGACCTGGCCCAAACCGGGCTCACCGTGGTGAGCGGCGCGGCACGGGGCATCGATGCCGCAGCCCATCGTGGTGCGCTCAGGGTGGGTGGCCCCACCGTGGCGGTGGTGGGTTCTGGTCTGGGCGTTCCCTATCCGCCAGAACACACCGGGCTGCTCAGCGCCATCGTTGAGGCTGGTGGCTGCGTCATGACGGAACTGCCGTGCGATGCAGAGCCGTTCGCGCACCACTTCCCGCGTCGCAACCGGATCCTGGCCGGGCTCTGTGTCGGGGTGGTGGTGGTTGAAGCCGGTCTGAGCAGTGGGGCCATGATCACCGCCCGGCTCGCCGCCGACGGGCGCCAACGTGAAGTGCTCGCTGTGCCCGGTCGGGTTGATGCAGTGGGCGCCGCAGGCTGCCACCGCATGATCCGCGAGGGCTGGGCCACCCTCGTCACCAGTTCGACCGAGGTCGTTCAGGCGCTCGGCGGCGCACCGGGGCTCTTGGCGGCGTGTCGGCGCGGGCCTCCACCCAGCAGCCTTCGTCCCGAGTTGGCCGATGCCGTGGCGCGGATCCAGGCGGCGGAATCGGAGGCCGGTACGAGCCTCGATCCTGACCGGATCTGCACGGTCACGGGCCTCAAGGCGGGCTTGGTCTTGGCTGCACTGAGCTTCCGCGAGACATGGTCGGTCGGCGCGCAGCAGGGGTAGACTCGTCCGCTTCCCGGCCCGTCCATCGGCCCGGGCAAGACGAACCCCAACCATGACGGCCACGCTCAAGCCTTCGGCGCTCACGACCGACACCATCCTGATCCTGGACTTCGGAAGCCAGTTCGCGCAGTTGATCGCGCGGCGGGTTCGCGAGGCCGGGGCCTACAGCGTGCTCGTCCGCCCCGATGCATCGCTCAAGGAGCTCAAGTCGTATGCGCCCAAGGGGATCATTCTCTCGGGTGGACCCGCAAGCGTGAACGAGTTGGGCGCGCCGCGTTGCGATCCGGGTCTGTTCGATTTGGGGATCCCGGTGCTGGGCATCTGCTACGGCATGCAACTGGGCTGCCAGATGCTTGGTGGCACCGTGGTCTCCGCGAGCCATCGCGAGTTCGGCCGAGCCGAAATCGATGTCGGCGACGGAGCGGACCTGATGAAGGGCATGCCCTCGCGCACCACGGTCTGGATGAGCCACGGCGACCAGGTGACCGGGCTCGGGTCATCGTTTGAGGTGCTCGCCAGCACATCGACGTGCCCCAACGCCGCGGTACGCCATGCCGCCAAGCGATTCTGGGGCGTGCAGTTCCACCCTGAGGTGACGCACACGCCGCAGGGGCGGGACCTGCTGCGCAACTTCCTCTACGGCGAGTGCGGATGCACCGGCTCGTGGACGATGGCTGACTTCATGGAGGCCGAGTGCGAGCGGATCCGCTCTGTCGTCGGCTCATCGCGAGTCATCTGCGGACTGTCGGGCGGCGTGGACAGCAGCGTGGTGGCCGCGCTTCTCGCCAGGGCAATCGGCACGCAGGTCACCTGCATCTTCGTCGACAACGGACTGCTTCGGCGTGGCGAGCGCGAACTGGTCGATCAGACCTTCCGCAGCCACTTCGACGTCGACCTCCGCGTGGTCGATGCGAGCCGGGAATTCCTCGGTGATCTTGCGGGCATCGATGAGCCCCAGGAGAAGCGCCGCCGCATCGGCCATCGATTCATCGACGTGTTCAAGCAGGCGGCTGCTGGCGTCGACGGCGACGTGCGGTTCCTCGCGCAGGGCACGCT
>SYIB01000124.1 GCA_005798965.1 Planctomycetia bacterium | reverse complement strand
TTCGGCGGCGCAAGGTTCGATGCCGTGGCAGAGTCCGGATTCATCGCCTTGGGCGAACAGGTGATCGTGGTGGGCCACGTCGATGGCCAGCCCAAGGTCCGCGCCGTTCCGCAAGCGCCCTGACTTGGCCGCCTGGGCATGGGATCCCGGAACCTCAGATTGGGGACATGTGGACCGTGACCGACCCCTTTTGGCGTCGGCTACCCTTGGTGCCATGAACCCCCTCCTCCTCGCGCTCGAGCCTTGGGCCTGGATTGGTCTCGGCGTGCTCGGACTCATCGGCCTGGTCCTCTTCATCATCATCAGCAAGTACCTCGGACTGTGGCTGCAGGCCATGCTCTCGGGCGCCAGCGTCGGCCTGATCGACCTCATCATGATGCGCCTTCGCAAAGTCGACCCCGCAGTCATCGTGCTCAATCGCATCAGCGCGAAGAAGGCCGGCATCGATCTGGCCACCAACATGCTCGAGGCCCACTACCTCGCTGGCGGTCGCGTGACCAATGTGGTCCGCGCGATGATCGCCGCGGAGAAGGCCAAGATCGACCTGCTCTGGGACCGCGCCGTGGCGATCGACCTGGCCGGCCGTGACATCGTCGACGCGGTGAACACCAGCGTGAACCCCAAGGTCATCGATTGCCCGAGCCGTGCGAGCGGCAAGAACACGATCGATGCCGTGGCCAAGGATGGCATCCAGCTGCGTGCCAAGGCCCGCGTGACGGTGCGCACCAACATCGCCCGGCTGGTCGGCGGCGCCACCGAGGAGACCATCATCGCCCGCGTCGGCGAAGGCATCATCAGCACGATCGGCTCAGCAGAGGACCACAAGAGCGTGCTCGAGAATCCCGACCGCATCTCGAAGACGGTGCTGGCTAAGGGGCTCGACAGCGGTACGGCGTTCGAGATCCTCTCGATCGACATCGCTGACGTGGACGTCGGCGAGAACATCGGTGCCCAGCTGCAGGCTGCGCAGGCCGAGGCCGACACGAAGCGATTCCAGGCGCAGGCCGAACAGCGTCGCGCGTTGGCCGTGGCGCAGGAAGCCGAGTTCCAGGCCGAGGCCCAGAAGAACCGTGCCGTGGTGATCCTGGCGGAAGCCGACATCCCGCGCGCAGTCGCCGAGGCGTTCCGCAGCGGCAACTTGGGCGTGATGGACTTCGAGCGCCTGAAGAACCTGCAGGCCGATACCGGCATGCGCCAATCGCTCGGGAAGCCCTGACCGCCGGGGGCGGGCGGCATGCCCACGCTCTACGTCGTCGTCCCGTACTTCAACGAGCCGCGAACGCTCGCGGCATGCATCGACCGGCTGCAGGCAGCACGCCTGCCCGCAGGCTGGTCGCGCCGCGTGGTCTTGGTCGATGATGCCAGCGCACCGGTGGGTCGCTCGGCGGCCGATGCGGTCGCAGCGCGCACCGATGACCATGTTGTCTCGGCCGCCCCGAAAGATGATGACGGGCGAAACAGCGCTTCCGCGCTGACGCTGCTGCGCCACGCGCGCAACGCCGGCAAGGGCGCCGCGCTGATGACGGGCTTTGACTGGGTCCTCGCCCGCGCCCGTGACGAGGATGCCGTGCTCGTGCATGACGCGGACCTTGAGTACGACCCTGCGGACCACGCCGCACTCGTCGGGGCGCTGACGACCGACCCCATGGTGGCCGTCTTCGGCGATCGGTGGCACGGCGCGGCCATCCGGCCCGGCGCCGTGGCTTGGCTGCACCGCACCGGCAACCGTACGCTCACAGCACTCAGCAACGCCCTCAGCGGGCTGCGGGTGCATGACATGGAGTGCTGCTCGAAACTGCTGAAGATCCCGTTGCTGCGAACCGTGCGGCCGAGGCTGAGCGAGCCCCGGTTCGGCATCGAGCCGCAACTGACGGCGGCGATCGCGCGCGTGGGTGGTGCGATCCGTGAGGTCCCCGTGCGCTACGAGGCGCGCGGCTTCAGCGAGGGCAAGAAGATCGGCATGCGTGACGGCTTGCGTGCGCTCTGGGTGATCGCGCGGGAGCGACTTCGATGAGCCGCCCCACCGAACCCATCGGAGCCAGCATGACCACCCACCGCCCCGGCCTGTCCGCGGCCCGGATCGCCACGCAGGTCATCGGATTCGCGATCGGTGCTGCGCTCCTGGCGTGGTGCATCGTGAAAGCGATCGGGTCAGCCGATCTCGAACGGTTGCGTCAGGCCGACCTTCGCCTAGTGGCCGCCATGATCGGTGTGAGCGCCCTGAGCATGGTCTGTGCCGGAACCGCCTTCTGGCTCGCGCTGCGGCCGGCACGGCGAATCCCTTGGGGCACGCACCAAGCCGTCAATGCGATGGCCACGCTCGTGAACTACGCGCCGGTGCGGCTGGGCGTGCCAAGTCGCTTCGTCTACCACATGGGCGTGGATGGCATGGGCGCGTGGCTCGTGGCAGGTTGGGTGGCCACGGTCGGTGCCTGCACGCTCAGTGCGCTCGCCGGCATGACCTGTGGCGCGCTCGCCGGCGTGGGCACGATCGAACTGCTGGGTTGGGGCGCCGCTGCAGCGATCGGGCTCGGCGTCGCCTGCGCGATCGGGACCACCGAAGCCTGTGTGCGCATCGTGGGCCTCCTACGGCATGTGCCACTCGTGGCGCGCAAACTCGGCGGCGCTGAATCGATGCTGGCGTCGCGCGCATCGCTGCGTCTGGTGGCTGGCACGCGCTTCGTGGACTTCTCGATGTACGCCGCGCGTGCGTGGTGCGCGGGTCGCATCCTCGAACTGCCCCTGGACGCACAGCAGATCCTGCTGGTCGCACTCGCGGGCTACATCATGAACTACAACCCGCTCGGTCGCTTCGGATTCCGCGAGGCGACGATGGCCTTCGTCGCCAGCAGGCTCGCCGGCGAGACTGGGCTCGATGTCAGCGCCGCGTTCGCGCAACTCGCACTCATCGAGAGTGCCGGCGAGGCACTGGCATCGATTCCGCTGGGCTCCATCGGTGGATCGTGGTGCGGCCTTCGCATCCTCCGAGCGCGCCGTGCGCAACGCGCCCCGAGGGCGGATTGAGCATGGCTGTATCGCTTCCCATCCTCGCCCTCGACCTGCCGGGCCAGAACTACAGCTGCCACGCCTGTGGCAACTGCTGCAGGGACTTCACGGTGCAGCTGCGCGATGAGGACATCGGGCGGCTTGAGCGTCAGCAATGGAAGGCCGAGCTTGGCTTCGAACCATGGGTCGAGTTCCGCGGCAGCCGATTCCTGCGCCAGCGGCCCGATGGCGCGTGCATCTTCCTGCAGGATGACGGCCTGTGCCGCATCCATGCACGGCACGGGCTCCAGGAGAAGCCCGTCGCGTGCCGATCGTTCCCGCTGAGCGTGATGCCCACGGCCGACGGCCCGCAGCAAGGCCTCAACTTCGCGTGCGGCAGCGTGCAGCTCAACAAGGGCGCGGCGATGGCCACGCACCTGGCGGACCTGCGGCGCATCGCCCAGGATGCGCCCGAGACCGTGGGCGAGGCGCGCGGCGTCGCGCTGCTGCCCGGCCGCGAGGCTTCACCGCTCGAACTGCGTGCGCTGGCCGGCGTGCTCGACCAGTGGATGGGCCGCGAGCAGTTGTCGATCGCCACGCGCATCGACGGGCTGGCATGGATCGCGCAGTCGCTCCGCCACGCGAAGCTGGCGAGCGTGAAGGACGAGCGCTTCCTCGAGCTCATCACCACGATCGTCGCCACGCTCGAGGGTGAACTCGAGGCCGATCCCGTCGGCGTGGCCACCGAGCGCCAGGAACGCATGCTGCG
>SYIB01000123.1 GCA_005798965.1 Planctomycetia bacterium | reverse complement strand
GACCTTGGCATGCTGCTCTCCGCCTGGGGCTGATGCATGATCCGGACCTCTCTGGCATTCGCAGCGACCACCATGCCGTGCATGGTCGCTCTCGCCGACTCCATCTCGCTCGGCTCGGTGGCCGATGCCACGCTCATCGAGGAGCCGACGGGCGAATATGCGCTTGGCGCTGCCTACAACGTCTACGCAGGCCGCATCGGCGACAACGGCGGCGCCACGATCCGGCGCGGGCTCATGCGCTTCAACTTCAGCGCGATCCCCGCGGGCAGCACCATCACGTCGGTGACGCTCCGGCTCTACATGAGCCAGACGCAATCGGGATCCCAGTCCGTCGGGCTGCATCGCTGCTCGCTGGCGTGGACCGAGGGCACGGCCTTTGCGTTCGGGGGAGCGGGCACCAACGCCGGCATCGGCGACAGCACTTGGAACTATCAGGTCTACCCAACCGTCCCCTGGCCGACACCCGGCGGTGCATTCGCGGCCACCGCCAGCGCCACGAAGGCCGTCTCCGCTGTCGGGTTCTACTCATGGAGCTCGACTGCTGCGCTGGTGGCCGATGTCCAGTCGTGGGTCAACAACCCGGCTTCCAACCACGGCTGGGTCCTCAAGGGCAACGAAGCGGCCCCGACCACCGTCAAGCGATTCGAGGCGCGCGAGGCTGCCGCCAACCAGCCGCTCTTGGTCGTGAACTACCTGCCGCCGTCGAACCGCCCGGCGGACCTGAATTCGAGCGGCACCGTCGACGGCGCGGACCTGGCCATCCTGCTCGGCCAGTGGGGGCAGGGGGCGTCGAGCTCGGCGGACTTGACCGATGACGGCGTCGTCAACGGTGGCGACCTTGCGGTCCTGCTGGGCGACTGGGGCTAATCCACGGTTCTTGGCGGCCTCCGGGTTCCGGGGCAGGCCGGGTATCGGATAGCGTCCGGCGATCCGAGGTACCGCATGTCGAACATCGAAGACCGCATCAACCAGCTCGAAGCCACCGTCGCCCGCCAACGCACGACCATGAACATCCTCGCGGTGCTCGCGATCGGGTCGTGCGTGGTGACCTTCGTCGTCTCCAACCGCGACGAACTCCGCGTACGCAAGCTCGAGATCGTCGACGCCAACGGCATGGAGCGCTTCGTCGCCTACGCGGCCGACAACGGCGATGCATCGACTGAGTGGTACGACGCCGAGGGCTCCCTCCGCTTGGATGCCTTCACGACCGCCGAGGGTGATTCGGCGATCCAGTGGAGCGATTCCTTCGGCGGCCTGCGCCTCGATGCCTTCACGCTCGCGAGCGGCCAGTCGAGCATGCAGTTCTTCGACCAGGATCAGTACCGCCGCGTCGATGTCGGCACGCTCGAGAACGGCCAGGCCAGCATGCAGTTCTTCGACCGCACCGGCCGTCGCCGGCTCGATGCATTCACCCTGCCGTCAGGCCAGGCCAGCCTGCAGCTTCTTGACGTCGAGGAGACGCTGCGCATGGACCTGTCCACGCTGCGTGACGGCCAAGCGAGCCTGAAGCTCGCCGACCGCTCAGGTCAGCAGCGCCTCGATGCCTTCGTGCTCGGCGATGGCAACGCCAGCCTCAAGTGGATCGATGCCGGTGGTCGTGAGCGCATTGATGGCTTCACCACGCCTGATGGCCAGGCGAGCATGCAGTGGTTCGATGACCGCGAGCGTCGCCGCATGGACATCTTCACGCAGGCCGACGGCCAAGCGAGCCTGCAGTGGCTTGATACCGCCGGCAACCTCCGCATGGATGCCTTCACCCTCTCCGATGGCGGCGCCAGCATGCAGTGGTACGACACCAACGAGACCGTGCGCGTGGACGTCTTCACGCTGGCCGACGGACAGTCGAGCCTGCAGTGGCTCGACCCCGAGGGCACCCGGCGGCTCGATGGCACCACGCTGCCTGACGGCCAGTCGAGCCTGCACTGGTTCGACGGTGCCGGTCGCCTGCGCATGGATGCATCGACCTTGGCTGATGGTCAGGCGAGCATGCAGTGGTTCGACACCCGCGAACGAAAGCGTCTCGATGCATTCACGCTCACGGATGGCGTCGCGAGCCTGCAGTGGCTCGACGGTGGCGAGAACCGCCGTCTCGATGCCTTCACGCTCGAGGATGGCCAGACCAGCCTGCAGTGGTTCGACCAGGGTGGCGCCCGGCGGATCGACGCCAGCACGCTCGTCGGCGGTCAGGCCAGCGTGCAGTGGTTCGACACCAACGAGCGCATGCGCATCGACTCCTTCACGCTCCTCGACGGCGCCAGCGGCAGCCTGCTCTACGACGCGCAGGAAAAGCCGCGAGCGGGCTTCGATGTGAATCCTTCGGGTCAGGTGGGCGAACCCCGCCGCCGCTGAGGATCGCTGCGCGCATCGAAGGATGCGCCAGGCAACCAGCCCATCAACGACAACGACCCCGCCAAGTGGCGGGGTCGCTTCGTGAAGGCCGCGGTGGGATTTGAACCCACGAAATACCAGATTTGCAATCTAGCCCCTTAGGCCACTTGGGTACACGGCCAGCGTTCTGATCGAACCGATATAGTGGCATGCCGATGATGGCTCGTCAACACTGGTCGCTGGTGCAGTACGCGGTTATCGCGATGAGCGCGTCGACGTCGGCTCAAGAGCCAGCCAGCCCTCCGGCTGCATCGCCCGCCTTGACTGGTGCTTCGGTGCCCGCTGCATCGGCGCCCGTCGACCAAGCCGCACCCAAGCAGAGCGCTGCCCCCAGCCAGTCTCGACCGCCGCTGCTTCCGGATCGCAGCGATGTGGTCGGCCTGGTGGTGCGCATCGAGCGGACCGATGCGGGTGGGCTCGTGGCGATTCCCCAGCGCAAGTACCTCGGCACGGTCGAGCGTCGCGCGCCGCTGCTGCCGAGCCCGTTGCTTGCGGATTTTCGGGCAGCCATGGCCGAGTCCAAGGGGCCGGTGTGGTTCCAGCTCAACGGCATCATCACGACGTACCGAGACACGAACTTCATCGTGCCCACGTTCGCCACGCGTCTCGATGGTGAACCGCCGGTCGCCGCGCAGGCCGCGATCGTGCCACCTGGAGGGAGCGCCCCGGTCGATGTGGCCCGCGTCGATCGCACGCCCGCGGCCAAGAGCGCCGCTGTCGGCGCCGCAGCGACCCCGGATCAGGCCGCTGGCGCCGCTGAGGCGCGACTTGATGCAGCACTCGGAGAGGGTGCGAGCGCTCCTGAGGAGGTGGCCGCACGACTTGAGCGCGGGCTCGAGCAGCGTGTGGGCGCCGCTCCCAAGAGTGGTGCCGTCGCCAACCCCGGGGGGCCACCACCGGCCCCGGTTCGCGCGCTCCAGAGCCAACGCTGCACGATCGACCGTGATGCTCGCACGGGCGCGTGGTACGCACTGACCTTCGACAACGAGCTCGGCCTGCAGCGGCGCATGCAGTTCGTGCCCTGCGCGGCGCTGCAGCGCATCGAAGAAGCCGCGCGGATCGCTCCAGTCGGCACGGCCATGCTGGTCAGCGGGGCGAGCTGGGAAGCCGATGGCGCGCTGTGGTTGCTGCCGGACCGCGCTGAGGAGCTCAAGGCCGGTCGCGGCATCAAGCCCTGAGTCCATGGTCTCGCGCTCGTGCCTGCTACAGTCCGTCGACCATGGCTTACCCCACCCTCACCGTCGAGACTGACCACGGCACCTTCGAACTCGAACTCTGGAACGATGTCGCTCCCGGACACGCGGAGAACTTCCTGAAGCTCGCCAACAAGGGCTACTACGACGGCCTGGCCTTCCACCGCATCATTCCCGGCTTCGTGATCCAGGGCGGCTGCCCCAAGGGTGATGGCACCGGTGGCCCCGGTTGGAACATCAAGGCTGAGTTCAATGAGCGCCAGCACGTGCCGGGCGTCCTCAGCATGGCGCGCAGCGCTCATCCGGACAGCGCTGGCAGCCAGTTCTTCGTCTGCCTCACGCGCGAGCACTGCCAGCACCTCGATCGCCAGTACACCGCCTTCGGCAAGGTGACGAAGGGCATGGACGTGGTCGAGAAGATCGCCGCGACGCCCCTGAGCGACCAGCGTGGCGGCACGCCGGCCAAGGCACCGCGCATGATCAAGGTCACGGTGAACGCCAACCAGCCTGCCGGCCACTGATGATGGAGGCTGCGCCAGATCGGCTCGAATCGATTCGACGGGCGATCCTCGCCTTTCGCGACGAGCGCGACTGGGCGCAGTTCCACGATCCCAAGAACCTCGCGCAAGGCCTGGCCATCGAGGCCGCCGAGCTGCAGGAGGTCTTCCTCTGGAAGACGACCGATGAATGCAAGCGGCTCGATCCGGAGGACGTGGCTCGCGTGCGCGAGGAAGTCGCCGATGTCTTCCTCTTCTCGATCCTCGTGGCCGATGCCTTCGGCATCGACCTGGCCGAGGCTGCCCACGCCAAGATCAGGCGCAACGGCGAGAAGTACCCGGTCGAGAAGGCGCGCGGCAGGCGCGACAAGTACACCAAGCTCTGAGCGAGCCCGTCAGCGCGTGTCGCGGTCCGGTGGCGGAGCGCTCGCGCGATCGACGCGCTGGCCCGTGCGGTCCACCTTGGCGGCGCGCGGCGGCGACGGCACAAGCTTCATGGCGGTGATTCGCGGCGCCTTGACTGGCCGGCCGGTCGCAGGATCGTCGATGGGCAGCGCGGCGATCCGGTTGATGGTCGAGGCACCGTCGATCACGTAGGCGAAGGCGCAGTACTGGCCATCGAGCCGGGACGTGCCCTCGCGCGAGAGCGCGATGAAGAACTGGCTGCCGGCGCTGTGCGGTTCGTCAGCCCGTGCCATGCCGACCACGCCGTAGTCGAAGGGCAACGAGCTCGGTTCGAGTGCAACATTGAAGCCCGGCGTGCCGTTGCCGGATCCGTGCAGGTCGCCGCCCTGGATCACGAACGGGTGTCCTTGCGCATCCTGCGGCACGATGCGGTGGAAGCTCGTGCCGTCGTAGAAGCCGTCATCCGCCAGCTGCAGCATCGTCCAGACGGTGCCGGGTGCGACGTCGGGAGCAAACGCGATGCGGATCGGCCCCTTGTCGGTCTCGATGATCGCATCGCGCTCGGGATAGATGCGCCAGCCCGACGTCACCACGGGATCGCCATCGATCCAGGTTGGTGCAACCGGTTGCGCCTCGTCCTGGCATCCGGGCAGCACCGACGATCCCCATCCCACGACCTTCGTGTAAGGACCGCGCGAGCGGGCGCCCGTGGCGCGGACCGTCCGGCAGGCGGGTGCAGCGCGCAGCGGCTCGAGCACCAGGGGCGACCCCACGGCTTCCTCGCCGATGAAGGCCTGCACGAAGACCGCGCGCTCGGGTGCCTGTGCGGGTGTGAACGCATCACGAAGGTCGATGGCTGGTGCACCGGGGATCGTCGCGCCCATGCGTTTCCCGATCGGGTCGAGCACCTGGACCGTCAGGCCCGGGCGCGTCGATCCATCGACCTCGATGGTGATCGGTGCGTCGGGTGCGATGTAGCGCCGGCTCGGCCGCAGCGCGACGTCGACGAGCGGGCGAGGTGGATCGTTGGCGAGCATGAGGATGGCGGTGAGGCAGGTCGGGTCCATGGGGCCTCCGTCGGTGCCTCGTATCATGCCACGAATGGCCCCGACGCAGACGCCCGAGATCGCCTCAACCCGGCTGATCATCGGCCTTGAGATCCACATCGAGCTCGCCACGCGGACCAAGATGTTCACGCGGGCACCGAGCCTCGCCCATCCGAGCCATTACGACTCGGCGCCCAACACGCTGGTCGATCCGCTGGTCATGGCGCTGCCGGGAGCGCTTCCGGTCATGAACCGCCGCGCCGTCGAGATGTCGATGAAGGTCGGGTTGGCCCTGGGCTGCACGATCGCACGCCGCTGCCGCTGGGACCGGAAGAACTACTACTACCCCGATCTTCCCAAGGGCTATCAGATCAGCCAGTACGACCGACCACTGTGCACCGACGGCGCCTGGAACCTCGAGGGCAGCGGCCTCCGCATTGGCATCATCCGGGCGCACCTGGAGGAAGACACCGGCAAGCTCGGTCATGAGCTCCCGGGCGGCCACGAATACGAGGGGTCGCTGGTGGATCTCAACCGCGCAGGGACGCCGCTGCTCGAGGTCGTCACCGCGCCCGACTTCAGCACCGCCGACGAGGTCGTGCAGTTCGCGCAGGAGCTCCGCGATCTGTGCCGCTACCTGCGCGTGACCGAGGGCATCATGCAGAAGGGCCACATGCGCTTCGAGCCCAACGTGAACCTGGCGATCATGCTGGTCGACGGGACCGAGGTCCGTACGCCCGTGGTCGAGGTGAAGAACCTGAATTCGTTCCGCGCGCTCAAGGGTGCGATCGAGCACGAGGCCGTGCGGCAGGTCGAAGCGTGGCAGCAGGATGGCCGTGTGATGGGCCGTGGGATGAAGGCCACGCGAGGCTGGGACGATGTTCGCCTCATCACGGTGCTCCAGCGTGAAAAGGAAGATGCGCACGACTACCGGTACGTCCCCGATCCCGATCTGGTCTGGGTCGAGGTGGATGAGCCGTGGCTCGCGCGGGTGCGCGGGGAACTGGTCGAACTGCCCGCTGCCCGTGGGCAGCGCTACCTGGGTGCGTGGGGCCTCGCGCGCAAGGATGCCGACCAGATCCTCGCCGAGCCGGATCTGAGCGATTTCTTCGAACTATGCGTGTCCACCGCCGGTGGCGCACCTGCCGCGGCGCTGGCCATCGCCAAGCTCCTGCTCAATGTGGGCATGAAGCACGCCAATGAGCGCCAGCGGCCCTTGCATCGTGCAGGGATCAGCCCGGCGCAGGTGGCGGGCCTCATCGCGCTCCGTGACGAGGGCACCGTCAACGCGGGCTCGGTCGATGTGCTCTTTGGCATGCTGTGCGACAGCGATGACGCGCCCCGAGCCGCAGCCGAGCGTGCCGGCATGGTGATCGTGCGCGACGACAGCGCGCTCGATGCCTGGGTCGACGCCGCCCTCGCGGCGACTGCGCAGGCGGCGGCGGACCTTCGTGCCGGCAAGATGGCGGCGATGGGCCGCATCATGGGGCACGTCATGAAGGCCTCGGGCGGCACCGTCGATGCCAAGACCGTGCAGTCGCGCGTGATGGAGCGCGTGCGGGGGGGCGCATGATGAACCGTTCACCACGGCTGGATCACGACATCGAGCGTGTGCTCGTGGATCGGGCGGCGATCGAGCGTCGCGTGGCCGAGCTCGGTGCGCAGATCGCTTCTGACTACGCGGGCCGCGAAGGTCGCTTGCTCCTCGTGCCTGTCATGACGGGTGGCCTGGTCTTCGCTGCCGACCTGATGCGACAGCTGCCCCATCGGCTGCGGCTGGGCTTGGTCACCGTGTCGAGCTATCCCGGCACGAGCACCGAGAGCAGGGGCGCTGCGATCCGCGGTGCGCTGCCCGTGGGTCTCGAGGGGGCGCATGCACTCATCATCGATGACATCCTCGATACCGGGCGCACGCTCATGATGCTCCGACGGGAGATCCTCGCCAAGGGCGCGGCGAGCGTGGCGACGTGCGTGCTCGTGCGCAAGGAGAAGCCCGAGGCGATGGCCACCCCATGCGAGTACTCGGGCTTCGACATCCCTGATGAGTTCGTGGTGGGCTACGGCCTCGATTACGACGACGAGTACCGCAATCTGCCCTACATCGGCGTGTTGCGCCATGAGGTGATCAGGTGAGCCCGCAGGCTCCGGGCGCTGGGCTGGCGCTGGAGGTCGTTGCGCACCCTGGCGTGCAGGAGTGCCTGGACGACGGGGAGATCATCCTGCTCGCGGTCAAGCCTTCGGCGCTCCTGATCCTGCTCGTGAGCGTGCGCGTGGCGTGCATGGGAGTCGTGGTCGCCCTGGGGCTGCTCGCGGCAACCTCCGACCCGAGCGTGCCGTGGGATGCGCGGCACGCCATCGGCGCTGGTGGCGTGATCGTGATCGCGCGGCTCGTGTGGGCTGCCAGCGATTGGTGGAGCCGCGTGTATGTCCTGACCGACCGGCGGATCATCGTGCGATCGGGCGCGGTGCCGGACGTGCAGGCGATGCCGCTGCGTGATGCCGAATGCGTGGATGCCGGGGCGACGAATCCCGAACGGCTGCTTGGCCTGGGCCACGTGGCGATCCGCCGCTCGCCGCGCGCGCCTGCGCGGCTGGCGTGGACCTGCGTGCACGACGCCCACAAGTGCCGCAAGGCGATCCTCGATGCTCGGCAGCGCTACGCGCGCTGAGCGATCGGCGGCATCATGCACTCACAGGTCGCGGTTGCGCAACGAATCGCGCATGGCCTCGAGCGCAGCGCGGTCTTCATCGGTGAGTGTTGACGGCACGTCGATCTGCACGATGGCGAGGAAGTCGCCCGACGCAACGGCCGACCTGCGCACACCCTGGTTGCGCACGCGCAGGCGCTTGCCGCTGCCGGTACCTGGCGGAATGGTCAGCGTGACCGTGCCCTTGAGCAGCGGTACATCGATCTTCGCGCCGAGCGCGGCATCGAAGATGGAGACATGCACGTCGCGGAGAATGTCATCGCCGTCACGACGGAAGTCCGGATGCGGCGCCACATGCACCGTGACGATCAGGTCGCCCGCAGGGCCGCCACCCTGACCGGGGTCGCCCTGTCCGCGCACGCGCAGCTGCGTGCCGTCCTCGATGCCGGCAGGGATCTGCACATCGATCGAGTGCTCGCCGCTGCCGATGCCATGGCGCCCACCGAGGATCGACACCTGGAATGGCACGGTGATCTCGCCATGGCGATCCTGGCCCTTCGATGGTCCCCGCGCTCGGCCCCGTCCGCGACCGCCGCCCATGCCGCCGAAGATCTGCTCGAACATCTCTGGATCGATCTGCGATGGATCGAACCCGCCGAACCCGCCGCCGAAAGGCTGGTCGCCACCCGCTGCAGCCGCGCCGCCGCCCTGCAGCCCCGCGTGGCCGAAGCGGTCGTAGCTGGCGCGCTTGTCGGCATCGGACAGGATGTCGTAGGCCTCCTGCGCCTCGTTGAACTTCGCGGCAGCTTCAGGGGTCTTGTTGATGTCCGGGTGCCACTGGCGGGCGAGCGTGCGGTGCGCACGACGAAGCTCGTCGGCGGACGCATCACGCTTGACCCCGAGCACCTCGTAGTAGTCGCGTGGCATCGGCATGAGTATAGATTTGACGGGAGGAGCACACCCCATGCCATCCGACTGCCAACCGCGCCACATCTCGCTCACGGTGCTTCCCACCGCGGGCCATCGGCCGGCACCGGCAAGCCGGATGGCCCGCAAGCGCTTTGCCGTGCTGCTCGTGGTGCAGGCGCTGATGATCGTGCACGTGCTGCATTGGCTCTGGGCGGAGACCACGCTCGCGCCCATCGAGCCGAGCGAATCGATGGAAACCGTGAAGGACGGCGTGATCACCGTCGGCGCGATCTTCTTCGCGCTGGCGCTCGGCAGCACCGCGATCCTGGGTCGGTGGTTCTGCGGCTGGGGCTGTCATGTGGTGCTGCTGCAGGATGCGTGTTCCGCGCTGCTGGCGCGCCTGGGCATCCGGCCGCGGCCGTTCCGCAGCCGGGTGCTCCTGTGGCTGCCGTTGATCCTGGCGCTCTACATGTTCGTGTGGCCGGTGGTCTACCGCTTCGCCCTCGCACCGATCCTGCAGCCCGACCTGACGTGGCCCGGCTTCAGCATGAAGCTGGTCACAGACGACTTCTGGGGCACATTCCCGGGCTGGGCCGTCGGGATCCCGTTCCTGCTCGTCTGCGGGGCGCTCACGGTCGTCTTCCTTGGCAACAAGGGCTACTGCACCTATGCCTGCCCCTACGGGGGCTTCTTCGCGCCGCTGGATCGCTTTGCGCGTGCCCGCATCCGCGTGAGCGATGCCTGTGACCAGTGCGGCCACTGCACGGCGGTCTGCACGAGCAACGTGCGGGTGCACGAGGAAGTGCGCGACTTCCGCATGGTCGTCGACAGCGGTTGCATGAAGTGCATGGACTGCGTGAGTGCCTGCCCCAAGCAAGCGCTTTCCTTCGGATTCGGAGCGGGTCCGGGCCAGTCGGTACCGGCCGCTGCGCGGCTCTTCGACCTGTCGGTCGCCGACGAAGTCTTCATCGCCATCGTGGCGGGCGTTTCCTTCCTGGCGGCCTACTCACTGCTGCCACTGCTCTTCGCCAGCGGGCTCGCAGCGTGCCTCACCTGGGTCGTGTGGACCGGTTGGCGCGTGCTCGCGTCCCGCGATGTCTCGGCGCTCGGGGCGGTGCTGCGCCAGGCCGGTCGGGTGCGTGCCGCCGGCATCGTCGCGGTGCTTGCCGCCGCCGGTGCGCTCGGCGTGGTCGTGCCGACGGCTGCCGCGGGCGTGGCGGCGTGGACGGCTGACCGATTCGATCGCAAGGTGCTCGTGGCGGAGCAGATGGTCTTTGATGTGGATGGTGTGCTGCCGGATCGCGGGACCATCGAGCTCGCCGATGCAGCCTCCGCCTGGTACCTGCGGGCCCGTTCGATCGGCGACGGCGGCTGGGCGGTGCTGCCGTGGCGCGACCGGGAGTTCAGCATGCGTCTGGCGTGGCTCGCTGCAGTCAAGCGTGACCACGCGCGTGCTCTCGAACTCCTGCAGGCCATGCACTCCGAGGGCACCAACGAGATCATCGCCGCGAGCGTGGCGCGCATCCTGCGTGCGGCGCGTCAGGGCAACGAGGCCCGTGCGTGGGTCGCGGGCGCGTTGGCTGAGTATCCGATGTGGGAGGCGATCCGCGACGAGGAGATCCTCTGGCTCATGTCTGAGGGGCGCGACGAGGAAGCGATCGAGGCCGCCCGCGCGTGGATCGTCGCACGACCCGACAGCCTGAATGCCCTGCGGCGCCTGAGCGTGGTGCTGGTCGAGCGGGGCACCGGTGATGGCGAAGTCCTTGAGGGCATCGCGCTCGTCGACCGCACGCTCGAGCTCGCTCCGGGCAACGTCGGTGCAATGCTCGTCAAGGCCAACGGCTTTGCTCGGCTGGGGCAGAACGATGCAGCGATCGCCAACCTGCAGGAAGCGGTGCGCATGGCTCCGGCCGAACGCGGCCTCTGGGAGGCGCTCGCCGATGCCTGCGCCCGCGCAGGTCGTGAGCTGGAGTCGCAAGCGGCACTTGCCGAAGCGGAGCGCCTCGCTGCCGAGGAACAGAAGCGGCTGGAGTCGCAGCGGCGGTGAGTGCGTGGACCGAGGTGAAGGTCGCGAAAGTCGCCGGTCATCCGGGGGGCGCACCACGCCCGCGCGGTGGTAGAGTCCTCGACCCCATGCCGAGCGCGCTGCTCGACATCCTCACGCCTGCCACGATCCGCGTGCCGCTGAAGGCGTCGACGCGCCAGGATGCGATCTATGAACTCGTGGACCTGCTTGCTGGGCAGGGCGACATCGGGGATGCCGCGGTCCTTCGTGACTCGGTGTGGGAGCGTGAGCGGCAACGATCGACCGGCATCGGCGAGGGCTTGGCGATCCCCCATGGCAAGTGCCCAGGCGCGCGCACCGTGCAGCTGGCGATCGGCCGGCCTGCACAACCCATCGAGTGGGATGCCATCGATCATCGCCCGATCCGGCTCGTGTGTCTGCTCGTGAGCCCGCCTGATCGCATCGCTGAGCACATCCAAGCGCTCGGGCGGATCAGCCGTGTGATGTCGAATGCGGCGTTCCGTGCCCAGTGCTACGAGGCAGCCAGCGCCGAGCGGATGTACGAACTGTTCACCGCGGTCGAGCGCGGCGCCTGAAGCGGTGCTCGCGATGGGCGCAGGCGCACCATCGCGCTGACTGACGAATGCGTTGCTTCACGCCCCCAGAAGCACGTGGTACGACCCATTGCGCACCGCAGTTGCCGGTGAGCCCGGCACGCCCGTGGGAGCCATCGACTCGTCGTGCTCGATCCGCAGCTTCAGCCGCCGCGAGAGCCACTCGGCCTGCGCACGGTTTTCCGCATGCTCAAGGCTGCAGGTGGACCAGAGGATGCGACCCTCGCGGGCGAGCAGCGGTGCGTGATCGAGCGCGATGCCTTGCTGCAGGTC
>SYIB01000015.1 GCA_005798965.1 Planctomycetia bacterium | reverse complement strand
GGCACCAACGGAGCGATCGATCGCACCGGCGAGTGGCTCGCCTACACGCCGCACTCGACCGACAACCGCACGTGGAAGCGCTATCGCGGCGGCATGGCCACGGATGTGTGGCTCATGAACCTCAAGACCGGCGAGAGCCGCAGGATCACTGACTGGGAAGGAACCGACACCCTGCCGATGTGGCATGGCAACAAGGTCTATTACCTGAGTGATCGCGGTGCCACGCAGGGCCACGTGCTCAATGTGTGGAGCTACGACCTCGACACGCGCAAGACGGCGCAGGTCACCACGCTCGACACGCACGACGTCCGCTGGCCTGCGGTGGGCCCCGACGATGCGGGCAACGGCGAGATGGTCTTCCAGCACGGCGACCGCATCATGCTGCTCAACCTTGGCTCGGGCATCGCCTCCGCGGTGAACATCGAGGTTCCCGGTGACCGCGAGTCGCTGCGGACGGCCACGGTCGATGCCGCCGCGACGATCCAGGACGCAAGCATCTCTCCCTCCGGCAAGCGTGTGGCCGTCGTCGCCCGCGGCGACATCTGGTCCGCACCCGCAGAGAACGGCACGCCACGCAACCTCACCCGCACCGACGGCATCTTCGAACGCAGCGCATCATGGAGCCCTGACGGCAAGACGCTGGCCTACTTCAGCGACGCCACCGGGGAGTACGAGCTCTGGACCATGCCCGTGGATGGCAAGAGTGAGCCGCGACAGGTGACCAAGGATGGTGCGTGCTTCCGCACCGGCATCCTCTGGGCTCCGGATTCCAAGCATCTGGTCATCACCGACAAGACCGGCGCGATCGACCTGCTGAAGCTCGAAGATGGATCGATCCGCCGCATCGACCGGGACCCCGAAGCACGCAGCATCGGGGTCTCGTTCAGCCACGACTCGCGCTGGATGGCGTGGTCGCGCTCCGCGGACGACAGCGAGATGGAAGTGATCTTCCTTTTCGATACGACCGCCGAGGGCGCCAAGCCAGTGCAGGTCACGAGCGGCTACTTCAACGACGGCGACCCGGTCTTCGACCGGAAGGGTCAATGGCTCGCCTACACCAGCCAGCGCAACTTCGCGCCGACCTACAGCGAGTTCGACACGACTTGGATCTACGGATCCTCGCAGGTGCTCATGGCCGTGCCCCTGAAGAAGGACATGGCGCTGGCCTGGCTGCCCAAGAGCGATGAGGAAGGCCAGAAGGAGGACGCCAAGCCCTCGGCCGGTGGCGACGCTCCCGCTGCGGCCCCGGGCGGTGACGGTGAGCGACCCTCTGGCGCGCCGCAAGGTGGCCGACGCCGTCGTGGCGCCGAGCAGCCGGAAACCAGCGTGATGGCCGATGAGGACAACAAGGACGAGGACAAGAACGACGAGGACAAGCAGGACCGTGATGCCAAGGCCCCTGCCGGCCCGGCCGGATCGTGGAAGGGCACGGCAACCATCGCCGGTGGCGAGGCCGTCGAGTTCACGCTCGAGGTCACCGTGGCCGAGGACAACACCGTCAAGGCGACCTCGGTCGCCGCGGATGCCACGGTCGAGCTGACCGGCACATGGGACTCTGCCGCCAAAGTCATGAAGCTCCGTGGCATGCTGGGCGAGGTGACCTACGAGGCCCAGCTCACCATCGACGGGGACTCGTTGCGCGGCACCGCCTCGTCGACCGCGAAGGACGGCACGGCAACCAGCTTCGAGTTGACGGCCACACGCACCAAGCGCGAAGGCCAGGCCGACGGCGGACGCAAGGACCGCAAGCCCGAACCCAAGCGCGTCGAGATCGATCTCGCCGGCTTCGAGGCGCGTGCCATCGAGCTGCCCGTGCCCAAGGGCTCCTTCGGATCGCTCGGCTTCAACGACCGCAACGAACTCATGTTCGGCCGCGACGGTGCCGTCAAGCTGCTGGACCTGAACGATGCGAAGCCCACCGAGAAGGCCGGACCCACCGGCATGCGCTTCGATGTCTCAGCCGATGGGAAGAAGCTCCTCATGGGTGGCCGCGGCGGAGCCTCCATCGCTGCCGCCTCCGCCGGCGCCACGCCCAAGCCGATCGTGTCGAGCCCAATGCTGGTCACGGTCGATCCACGCGACGAGCATCGCCAGATCCTTGCCGACTGCTACCGGATCATGCGCGACTGGTTCTACGACGAGGGCATGCACGGCGTGGACTGGAAGGCCATGCACGGCCGCTATGCCGCCATGCTCCCCTCGGTCGTCACGCGCGAGGACCTGAACTACCTCATCAGCGAGATGATCAGCGAGCTCAACGTCGGCCACGCGTACTTGCGCGGCCCCGGCGACGTCGAGGAGACACCGAGCCGGTCGGTCGGCATGCTCGGTGTGGACTTCGCCGCAGCGACGCTTGAGGACGGTTCCCCTGCCAAGGCGTGGAAGCTCGAGCGCTTCCCCAGCGGTGGCCCCTTCGACAGCGAAGCACGCAGTCCGCTGACGATGCAGGGCCTCGGCATGGCCGAAGGCGACTACCTGCTTGCGGTCAACGGCGTC
Organism: Planctomycetia bacterium; assembly: GCA_005798965.1. Classification (GTDB taxonomy): domain Bacteria; phylum Planctomycetota; class Phycisphaerae; order Phycisphaerales; family SM1A02; genus SYIB01. Next base: position 3,457 of record SYIB01000015.1, on the reverse strand, counting down.
AACGTCGACACCGGCAAGGATCCCTGGGCACCCTTCGTCGGCCTCGCTGGCAAGTCGACCGTACTGACCGTGTCGAAGAAGCCTGTCATGGACGAGAGCGCCAAGAACGTCGTGGTCATGCCGATGGGCAGCGAATCAGGCCTGCGCTACCGCGCATGGGTCGAGTCCAAGCGCAAGCGCGTGGAAGAACTCTCAGGTGGACGCATCGGCTACATCTACGTGCCCAACACCGGCGTCGATGGCCAGACCGAGCTCGTGCGCGGGTTCTACGGGCAGCGCATGAAGCCCGCGCTGCTCATCGATGAGCGCTGGAACGGCGGCGGCCAGATCCCGACCCGCTTCATCGAGCTGCTCGACCGCCCGATCACCAACTATTGGGCGCGTCGCGACGCGCGTGACGGAGCGTGGCCGCCCGATGGCCACCGCGGCCCCAAGGCCATGCTCATCAACGGCCTCGCCGGCTCGGGCGGCGACATGTTCCCGTGGCTCTTCAAGGCCAACAAGCTCGGGCCCACGATCGGCACACGAACCTGGGGCGGCCTCGTCGGCATCAGCGGCAACCCGTCATTCATCGATGGCGGCAGCATCAGCGCACCGACGTTCGGCTTCTACGAAGTCGACGGCACGTGGGGCGTCGAAGGCCACGGTGTCGATCCCGACATCGAAGTGCTCGATGACCCGGCCAAGATGAAGGACGGCGGCGACCCCCAACTCGAGAAGGCCGTTGAGGTCCTGCTGAAGGAACTCGAATCAGGCGCCTCGAAGCCGGTGCCGCAGCCCAAGGGACCCGATCGCCGGGGCATGGGCCTGCCGAAGGCCGATCGCTGAGCGCGCGATCAGCGCGTTGTGGTCGACACGATCCACTCCACCATCGCCTTGAGCGTGGCGGGATCGATGGTGGTCTCGATCTGCATGTACTCGGCGATGCCACCGGTCGTGCACGGCTGGAAGAGATGGTTCACGCCGGGCACCACGCGGATGGTGGCGCGGTCACCCAGCCCAGTCTTCGCGAGCGCAGCCTGCGCCAGCGGTTCGTTCGACGCGGCCGGCACCTGCAGATCGCGTTCACCGAAGAGGGCGAGCGTGGGGCAGCGCACCTTCTCGAGCGTGGGCACCGGGTCGTAGGCCAGGAAGGCGCGCATCCACGGGCTCACCAGCATCACCGGATAGGGATCCAGGATCTCGTAGAGGCCGGGCGGCAGCTCCGATGCCTTCGCGAGCAGTGCACCGCGCAGCTTCCCCTGCAGTTCATCAGCCGGCGCGGCGGGATCGTTGGACTGTTCGATCAAGTCTGCCAGCGCGCGACGCAGGGCATCGACGACGGCCGCATCGGCGCCTCCCGCGGCGGCAAGCAAGCCAGTCTGCTCAACCAGGAGTGCATCGCCCTTCTGCGCGGGCCCGGCCAAGAGCACCATGAACGCGACATCGTCGCGAGTGGTCGCAACCATCGGGGCGATCAGTCCACCTTCGCTGTGACCGACGAGGCCGATGCGCTTGGCATCGATCCCTGGCTGCCGTGCAAGCCAATCGACGGCCACGGCGGTATCGCGCGCGAGATCGACCGTCGTCGCCGTGTCGAGCGATCCAGTCGAGCCACCCACGCCACGGTCATCAAGCCGAAGCACGGCCACGCCCGCGCGGGTCAGCGCATCAGCGATCACCAGGAATGGCTTGTGCCCCATGAGCGACTCGTCACGATCCTGTGGCCCTGAACCCGTGATCAGGATCACGGCGGGTGCGAGGGCCTTCGACTCCGGCATCGTGAGTGTGCCGGCCAGCGTGAGGCGATCCACGGCTTGCTCGATCTTCACGTCCGTCGAGCGATACGGGTACGGAGGCTTGGGTGTCTGCGGGCGCTTGAGTTCCGGTGGCTGGCCGCGTGTGAGCAGCAGCGGGAGTTCCTGTCCCCCCTGCGTCCAGGTGCCCTCGATCTCGCTGGCATCGGCGTTCAGCGTGCCAGTGAACTCGCCGCGCACCGCACCGCAGCGCAGGGTGACCGAACGATCGGCACGGAGCACGACCGACTCGACAGGAAGGCCCAGTACACCTTGGTCCATCGAGTCCATCGTGCCGGTGCCGCGCTCGCCGCGACCACGTTCGATCCGAAACACCAGTCGCAGCCGCGTCGGCCCGGCCTGCAGCGTGCCGAGGTAGGTCCCCAGCGCTGGTTCGATGTCCACGAGTGCGGCCTTCGGTGCGGGCGCGTCATCCTGCGCCAGCGATGGAGCCGCAATGTTCAAGGCAAGGCACACCATGACGACGAGCGATGGACGCAGCATGACTGCATGCTAGATCCAGAGCCGTGTGCTTGAATCACTCCGCACTGAACCGATGCACCATGCGATGGTCGTAGCGCTGTCCGGGGCGAAGCACGACGGTGGGCCATCCGGCCTTGTCCTGCTTGTTGATGCTGTCGGGATACGCCTGGGTCTCGAGGCACAGGCCGTCGTGCTTGCGGTAGGTCGCGCCATCCTTGCCGGGGATGCCATCGAGGAAGTTGCCCGAATAGAACTGGATGCCGGGCTGGTTGCTCGAGACCAGCATGCTGATGCCGCTCGCCGGGCTCCTCAGCAGCGCCGCCGGCCGCATGGTGCCGACTGCGCCGTCCACGCACCAGTTGTGGTCGAAGCCACCCGGATCATCCTTGGTGGCAGGCAGCTGGCCGATGTCGCGACCGATCGGCTTGGCCACCCGGAAGTCCAGCGGCGTACCGTCGACGGGCTTGATCTCACCGGTCGTGATCAGCGCCGCATCGACCGGCGTGTAGCTGCCAGCCATGAGCTGCAGCTCATGATCTTGGATCGATCCCGACGCGTGGCCACCGAGATTCCAGTACGAGTGATGTGCCAGATTCACGACCGTCGGCGCATCGGTCGTCGCGGACATGTCAACGAGCAGCTGGTTGAGCGGCGTCAGCGTGTAGGTCACCGTGGCCTGCACCGTGCCGGGGAACCCTTCCTCGCCATGCTTGCTCGTATAGGTGAACACCAGCTTCGGCATGCCTTGGTCCATGCTGGCCTGGCCTTCCCACACCACCTTGTCAAAGCCCTTCGCACCGCCGTGCAGGCAATTGGGACCGTTGTTGCAGGTGACCTGGAACGGCTTGCCATCGATCGTGAATTGCCCCTTGCCGATGCGGTTCGCACAGCGACCCGCGGTGCAACCGAAGTACTGCGTCCGCTCGACGTAGTCCTGCACGGTCGGCCGGCCCAGCACGACATCCATCGGCTTGCCAGTGCGATCGGGGACATGCAGCTCGGTGATGATCGTGCCGTAGTTGGTCACGCGCATGCGCATGCCGGTTCCGCTGTCGAGGGTCCACAGCTGCACCGGCTTGCCATCGACCGAACCCCACTCGGTCACGGCGAACGCGGCTTTGGGGTGTCCCTTCTGCGGGCTGGTGGTGGTCATGATGGCTCCGGCGAGGACGGTGGCTGTGAAGAGGCTCATGCGGTGG
>SYIB01000122.1 GCA_005798965.1 Planctomycetia bacterium | reverse complement strand
GGGTGAGCGCCGGCACAAGCGGTGCCGGACGGCGCGCCGTGCCGGGCCCGCCGCGCGCAGCGTAGAGCCGCGCAGTCTTCAGGCCGCTGAAGGAGAACTGCACCCCATCGCGGCGCAGGAATGCACTCGGCAGCCGCACGGCCTGCGGGTCGCCGCCCTCGGCCTCGCGTTCGATCCGCGGGCCACCCGGGTAGCCGAGCCCGAGCACGGCCGCAGCCTTGTCGAAGGCATCGCCGATCGCATCGTCGATCGTCCAGCCGATCAGTGCAGGCTCCGTCGGTCCGTCCATGCGGAACACACTCGTGTGGCCGCCGCTGGCGACCAGGCCGAGCGCCGGCCATGCAGGCATGGGCCGATCGAGCAGGCACGCCGCCAGATGCGCGACCACATGATCGACCGGCACGACCGGCTTGCCCAGCGACCACGCCACGCCCTTGGCAGCACTCACGCCCACGAGCAGGCTGCCAATGAGGCCGGGACAGGAGGCCACGCCCACGCGGTCGAGGCCGGACCATCGCACCCCGGCATCCTGCAGCGCGCGCTCGAGCGTGGGCACGATGCAGGACAGATGGGCGCGGCTTGCGAGTTCTGGCACCACGCCGCCGTATGGCGCGTGCAGCGCTTCCTGGCTGGCGACCACGCTGGAGCGCACGCGCAGTGCACCCGCGGTGTACTCGACCACGCTGGCGGCGGTTTCGTCGCAACTGGTCTCGATGCCCAGGACAAGCATGGCGCGGAGCCTACGGCATCGCGGCGCATCGCCCCTAGAATCGTGGCCGTGGAGCAAGGACTTCGTGACGACATCGACATCCGCCGCGAGCGCGCGATCGTCGCGAGCGTGCTTGCACGCGAGGACGAGCACGATCCCGATCCCCTGGCTGAGCTGCGGGCGCTGGCCGAGACCGCTGGCGTGCGCGTGGTCGGCGAGGTGACGCAGCGGCGAGCCAAGCCTGATCCGCACAGCTACCTGGGCAAGGGCAAGGTCGAGGCCCTAGCCGCCATGGTGCAGGAACTCGGTGCGAAGGTCGTCCTGCTCGACAACGATCTCTCCCCCAGCCAGCTCCAGGCCCTCGAGGAGGCCGTGAAGTGCAAGGTGCTCGACCGGAGCGAGCTCGTGCTGGACATCTTCGCGGGCCGTGCGACCACGCGGGCCGCGCAACTGCAGGTCGAGATCGCCCAGCTGGAATACACCGCGCCGCGGCTGCGTGCGATGTGGTCGCACCTCGGTCAGGTCACCGGCGGCGCGCCCATGGGGGTGGGCACGCGCGGTCCTGGCGAGAAGCAGATCGAGATCGACCGCCGGCTCGTGCAGCGCAGGCTGTCGCAACTCAAGCGCGAGCTTGCCGAAGTGCAGCTGCGCCGCACGCGTGAGGTCGCCAGCCGCAGGGCCGACCACTTCACGGTGGGCATCGTGGGCTACACCAATGCCGGCAAGAGCAGCCTCTTCAACGCGCTCACCGCAGGGGGAGCCTTCGCCAACGACCAGCTCTTTGCCACGCTGCACACGCGCGTGGAGTCGTGGCAGCTTGGCGGCGGCGAGTCGTGCCTGCTCAGCGACACGGTCGGCTTCATCCGGCGGCTGCCACACCACCTCGTGGCGAGCTTCCGCAGCACGCTCGAGGATGCGATCGCCGCGCATGTGCTCCTGATCCTGCTCGATGCGGGCGATCCCCACGCCGAGCGCCAGCTCGGCACGGTCAAGGAGGTGCTCGATGAGATCGGCGCGGGCGACCAGCCGCGGATCGTCGTGCTCAACAAGCTCGATCGTGTGGCGGACCAGTGCGCGGAGTGGGACGCACTCAGCGATCGCGAGCGCGCACGGCTGTCCGGCCCCGGCACCGCTTCCCCGGAAGATGGGTTTGAAGGGGATGACGAGCCCCCGGCGCGGATGGGCACCAGCTGGGCGGAGTACGCCAAGGTGCATGGCGGCATCGCGGATCCACGGGAACGAGTGGAGCGGCTTCGCCGAGCGTGTCCTGGCGCCGTCGAGGTCAGTGCCCGCACGGGCGACGGGCTCGATGCGTTGGCCGATGCCGTGCGCACGCAGATGCTCGGGGCCGTCGTGACCGTGCGCATCCAGGTGCCGCTGTCGGCCGGCAAGGCCGTGGACATGCTGGAGAAGCGGGGCCATGCGCGCGATCGCGATTACGGCGACGATGGCACCGTGACGCTCACGGCCGATTTGGCGCGCCGCCACGTGGAGGTGCTCTTGGTGCAGGGCGTGAGGGCCGTGATCGATGGTGAGCCCGCAGCGGTCGCGCTCAAGCGGCTCTGGCCTGCCGAGTCAGCCGGGCCCACCACGCGGATCCCGCTCCACGAGCGGTTGTTCGGCGCATAGATCGCGCACGAGCGCCGCCGCCGCATCGGTCGATGCATCGCGCAGCCACGCGCGGCCTGCGCGCGGCCAAGGCGCCATCCACGCCGCCATGCGGCACGAGGGTTCGCGGCCTCGTGACCACAGGCCATCGTCCGCCCGCCCGAAGGCCACCCGCTCGCCGCGCCTGGGGAATCGATCCCAGCGTTCAATCGGCGTGCCCAGGAGCGCCCAGTCGATGGCCAGTTCCTGTTCGGGCATCGCGGCGATGGCGACCAGGTTGCGCTCGCCGGGCATGAATTGCGCACACGCCTTGCGCACCAGTCGATCGATGCGATCGCGCTGGTGTCCGGGCCGCTGGACATCGCCTGGCGCGATCGCAACATGGCCGCCGTCCCATGGTGAGAGCACGCTCAAGCGGCCGAGCACATCACCGGCCGCCGATCGAACGAGCAATTCATCGCCGATCGAGGCGCGGAGCAGGAACTCCTGCGCCGCCTCGACATCGGGTGCCGAGGCAAGAAGCGGCGCGAGCGCTTCCACAGAGACAACCACGCCACGCGGCATGCACTCCACACCGCGCAGCGCTGCCACAAGTTCCTCCTGCACCGCGCGACGGCGCTCGATGGGTGCAGGATCGATCAACGGGTCCGGCGCCAGCGACTTCACATGCACCCAGAGCCGGATGGGCCCTCGTGTGGCGACGAGGTCGCACGTGCGCCCGTCGTGCGTGGGCACCTGCAACTCCATCGATGCTCCCGCGGCGAGCGCGGCGGCAATCGCCTGGGCCTCGGCAAGCGCGCCCCACCACCCGGTCGTTGCGGGCCCGGCTCGCAGCATGGCGTACATCGATTCGATGTGTCGCTGCGATGCGCGGCCCCGCACCGGCCCCCGATCGCTCGAGACCGCGCCGAGCCAGGCTTCGATCAGAGCAAGGAGGGCGTGGGGCGCTGGTGCGGTCACCACGCAAAGCCTATCGGCGCAGGCCGCAGGCTCAGCAGGGGAGAAAGTTGCCCAAATCCCGGTCGTCGAGCGAAAGTCGCGCTCGGATGGGCCCGATGCATCCGGTGGAGGGAAGGACGATGGACCCAATGGAACTCATCCGCAGTGTGCCGCGACTGGGCGAACTGCTCGTGGCGCAGGGCGTCATGACCGAGCGGGAAGTGGCGCGAGTGCTCTCTCGCCAGCAGCAGGATGGTCGGCCCTTCGGCGCACTCGCTGAGGAGATCTGCGGTGTCGATCCATCGCTCATCGAAGCCGCGTGGATCGACCAGTATCGCCAGATTCAGGCCACGTCGCGGCGAACCCTGTCGAGCGTGGAGCCCGAGGCGCTCGCCCTCGTCGACGCACGGCAGGCATGGCAGTTCCGATTGCTCCCGCTCACCATCGACGAAGAAGCCCTGGTCGCCGCCACCACGACCCAGCACATGGCGCGTGCGGCGCGATTCGCCAGCGCGGTTCTGGGACGGACCGTCATCTTCACGATCGTCGACAGCGAGGAACTCGCGGCAGCGCTTGAGCGCCACTATCCCATGATGGGGATGGACGCGCGGACCGTGCGCGGCGGCGTGCACCTGGACCCCCTTGGCGGTCGCCCGGAACCGAGCAGTCGGTAAGGCGACCCAACAATGACGCGCGGCGCCCAGTCAACCTGGGCGCCGCGTCGTTGATGCCACCTCGCGGACTTGAACCGCGGACACCCGCATTTTCAATGCGGTGCTCTACCAACTGAGCTAAGGTGGCGGACCGAATTGGCCCCTGACCGGGCGGTCGATCACTGAACCGCGGCAAGCAGGGGGAATCGAAGCGTACGCGCTTCGTCGACGATGTCAAGCGACTCGGGTGCTCGCGACCGTGCGGCCGGATGCGGCGACATGAGTTCGCGCGCGTGCTGCACCTGCCCGAAGAGCATGTCGGCCAGCCATCGCGAGAGCGGGCGGCGCGGATCCCAGGCGTGCAGGCCCCTCGCATGCTGGCCGGGTTCGCTGAGATCGGTCGTTGCTTGAAGGTCAGACCAGAACCGCTCGATCTGCAGCCCGCCGTCGCGCGAGGGCGACCAGGTGTTCAGCGCCTCACGCAATCGCCATGTGTGCTGCAAGCGCAGCTCGCTCCAAGCTTGGGGTGCGTGCTGCACGCAGCCGATCACCAGCGCGAGATCGAGCACCGACGCGCGGATCGTGTCGGCCTCGAAGACGCTGAAGCCCGCCTTGGGCTGCAGCGCACGCACGTGCGCGACGCACGCATCGACGCTCACGCCCATCGAGGCGGCGAAGCGGCCTGCATCACTGAAGAACGCGCGGCGCAGCGGGGTTTCCCACCGCTTCATGCGTGCGGCGCGCGACGGCTTCGCGCACGACGACGTGCCGCGAGCACCTCGTGCGAACGACGTCGAGACGCCCCGTGTTGATGATGTCCTGGCAGTGGAGGTGCGCGATGACGCGCGACGAGACGTCCTGGTCTGCATGGTCTTTCTCCGCGATCCGTGCGAGTGCAGGGCAGAGCCCGGCGCGCGGAGTCTACTTCGCGAACGAGGTTCGTCAACCGAATCGCTTGCGTTTCAAGGCCGCGCGTGTGCGCCGCCGAGCCAGCGCGGCTGCAGGTCGCGCAGTGCTCCAAAGTCGCGTCGCCACGATTCGATCGTGCCGCGGTGCGCGGTGGCGACGAGCGCACGCGCTTGATCGTCACCGAGCACGATCGCGTCGCCCAAGGGATCGATCAGCGCCGATCCGCCGTCGTAGGACAGGTTGGGATCGCGGCCCACCCGATTGCAGCACGCGACGAAGGCCTGGTTCTCGATCGCTCGCGCCCGGACGAGTGCGGCCCAGTGCGCATGGCGTCGTGCGGGCCAGTTGGCGCTGAGCGTGAAGAGCTCCGCGCCCGCAAGTGCGGCGTGACGCCACACTTCCGGAAAGCGCAGGTCGTAACAGATGAACGGCGCGACCTTCCAGCCAGCGATGTCGACCACGATCGGTCCCGAGCCGGACGCATAATGTTCCGTTTCGGTGCCGTAGGAAAAGAGGAACGTCTTTCGGTAGATCGCCAGCACGGCGCCATCGGGTCCGATCAGGCAGGCAGCGTTGAACACCTGCCCGGCCTCGCTCAGCGCAAGTCCGGCTTGCAACCAGACTTGATGGCGTGCGGCCAGTTCCTGTGCCCACGGCAGGCTTGTTGGCGCGGCGGCTCGGTCAGCCTGCATGGTGAAGCCCACGTCACACAACTCAGGCAGGATGACGAACGAACCGGGCTCGGCCGAATCGGCCAGAAGCGAGGCGAAAGCGCGCTGGTTGGCGGGCTTGTCCTCCCAAGCAAGGTCGTGCTGGAGCAGCACGATGCGGAGGTCGTTCG
>SYIB01000121.1 GCA_005798965.1 Planctomycetia bacterium | reverse complement strand
GCTGCCCCGGGGCCAGCGCGCCGGCATCCTGCGCGGCTTCGAGCGCCGTTGCGAAATCCTCGATCGGGCCCGTCGCGCCGAAGACGTCCTCGCCGTAGCCGTTGCGGTGCGCCTCTCGGAACAGCTGTCCACCGGCACCAATGATGCGATCGCCTGCGAGCACCAGGCCATGCGCTGGTGAATTCGCGAAGACGTAGCGAATCACGAGCGACTTCGGTTCAGCCGACACGAGCTCCGCCCGCATCCCCGTGATGCCGAGGTTGTAGTACCAGCCAGGGACCTCGGCATCGGGCCCAGAGTCCGCTCGCTGGTTCCAAGGGTGACCGCCCTCGTGGTAGTGGACCTGCGCGCAAGCGAATGCACCAGGTGCCACCATCGCAGCGACCGTCATTACGAGCTCAACGATGACGGCTGTATGACGATTCATGGCATGGACGGTATCCGGTGATCAAGCGCGGGCCCATCCCGTATCAGGACTTGGGAGAAAAAGCCCTTGCCAGAACCGTGCGACCGGCAGCCCCCTGCTCTGACGCACCACGGACGCGATCCCGGCGCACGCCTGCCGCGCGACCCACGACGCCCCGGACGCGGTTGCCATGCGTCGAGTGACGGCACAATTTGCGATGGAGTGTTCCATGTTCCGCCGAAGACCAAAGCGAGGGCAACCATGCACGATCCCGCACTGACTCGCGAAGCGCTTGCCGAACTGCCTCCGGACATCGCCACCAGCCCGCTCTTCAACGGGGATCTTGCGCCCGTGCCAAAGGCGCGCCGGACCTGGACCACCTGGAACTTCGCCGCGCTCTGGGTCAGCATGGCGCACTGCCTGCCGACCTACATGCTCGCAGGCGGGCTCATCGCGCTCGGCATGAACTGGTGGCAGTCGCTCCTGACCATCGCCCTCGGGAATGTGATCGTGCTCGTTCCGATCCTGCTCAACGCGCATCCGGGAACGAAGTACGGCATCCCGTTTCCCGTGCTCGCGCGTGCGAGTTTCGGCACCATGGGCGCGAATGTGCCTGCGATCCTGCGCGCAATCGTCGCGTGCGGCTGGTTCGGCATCCAGACCTACATCGGCGGCGAGGCGGTGAGGACCTTCCTCGTCGCGCTCTGGCCCACCTTCGCCGGGCTTGGCGGCGATGCGACCATCATGGGCCTTGGAGTCCCGAGTGCGATCACATTCGGCATCTTCTGGCTCATCAACATCGCGATCATCCTCTTCGGCATGAATGCGGTGCGCATCTTCGAGAACTGGAGCGCCCCGCTCGTCCTCATCATGGCGGGCTGGCTCCTCTGGTGGATCGTGTCGCGCGCGGGCGGACTCGGGCCGATGTTCGATCGGCCGAGCAGCTTCGCCACAAACGCGGATTTCTGGAAGGTCTTCGTGCCGAGCCTGACCGGCATGATCGGCTTCTGGGCAACGCTCAGCCTGAATATCCCCGACTTCACCCGCTATGGTCGCGGGCAGCGCGAGCAGTTCTGGGGGCAGACGCTTGGGCTTCCAACGACCATGTTCGCGTTCAGCGCCATGGCGGTGGTCATCACGAGTGCCGCGGAATCGCTCCTCACTGGAGTCGATCCGAAGACACTCTGGGATCCGGTGGTCGTCCTCGGACACATCACAAGCAGCACCGCTCCCGCCGGGCTCGACGCAGCGCTCATCGCAGATCCGAGCTCACGCTGGCTGGTCGCGCTCCTCAGCCTCATCGGCGTGGGCGTCGCAACGATCGCAACCAACATCGCCGCAAACGTCGTGAGCCCCGCCAACGACTTCGCGAACATCGCACCGCGCATCATCAGCTTCAAGACGGGTGGTGTGATCACAGGCATTCTCGGCATCCTCATCATGCCGTGGAAACTGCTTGCGAATCCTGAGTCCTACATCTTCGAGTGGCTGATCGGCTACTCGGCGCTGCTGGGACCGATCGCAGGCATCATGATCGCCGACTATTGGATCCTTCGGAAGAAGGAACTGGATGTCCCGGATCTCTACCGAACGAATGGGCGATATGCAGGCATCCGCTGGTCGGCCTTGATCGCGCTTGCCGTCGGCATCGCGCCGAACATCCCGGGATTCCTCGGTGCCGTGAAGGTGATCGCCGGACAGCCCACGGTCTGGGATGCGATCTATCCATATGCGTGGTTCACCGGTTTGTTCGTCGCGGGCGCGGTGTATCTGGTGCTGTCGCCAAGGTCCAGCGCGCAACGGTAACGCTCGCGCAGCCCTGTCTCAGCCCTCGAACGCCTCGTCAATGATGTCGAGCCCGCGGTCGATGATGTCGAAGCTCTCCGCCATCTCAGGCTCGGTGATGCAGAGCGGCGGATTGCACATGACCATGCTCCACTGAAGCACCGTGAAGAGACCGTTGTCGCGCAGGAACTTCCCGAGCTTCGGCATCGCTGGATGCGAGCCCGCGTAGGGCACCAGTCGCTCGCCGCGCGAGTTCTTCCGCAGCTCGATCGTGCCGAAAAGCCCGATGTTGCGGTGCTCCTTCACGCAGCGGTGCTTCGCAGCAAGACGCTCCATGTGGCCGCGCATCACGTCGCCCATGCGCGCGGCATTCTCCACCATGCCCTCCTCGACCAGCACGTTCACCGCTGCGAGCGCACTCGCCAGGCACAGCGGATGCGCGTTGTAGGTGAGCCCGCCCCAAAAAACGTTCTCGCGGAAGTGATTCGCGATGCGGTCGCTCACGGCCATCACGCCGAGCGGCAGGTAGCTCGAGGTGAGGCCCTTGGCCATCGTGCAAATGTCAGGCACGATGCCGCCATGCTCGAAGGCGAAGAGCTTGCCCGTGCGACCCCAGCCGCACATGACCTCGTCGGTGACCAGCAGGATCCCGTGGCGCTCGAGCAGCGCCTTCAGGCCCTGCAGGTAGCCCTTCGGCGGCGGCAGGATGCCGTTGGTCCCGGTGACCGTCTCGATGAACATCGCGGCGATGTTCTTCGGGCCCTCGTACTGGATCACTTCCTCGAGGTAGCGAAGGTTGTTGGCGACGATCTCCTCGTCGGTCGAGCCGAAGCTGAATTCGTAGGGCCGCGGGTCCATCACACGCACCACGCCCGGCATTCCCGGCTCGGTCGGCCAGCGCCGCGGGTCGCCCGTCAGCGAGATGGCACCATGGGTCGCGCCGTGGTAACTGCGGTAGCGCACGAGGATCTTGTGGCGCCCGGTGAACATGCGCACAGCCTTGATGGCGTTCTCGTTCGCCTCAGCGCCGCCGAGGCAGTAGAAGAACGTGTTGAGGTCGCCCGGCACCAGCTCCGCGAGGCGCAGCGAGAGCCGCGCACGGATCTCGGTGGCCATCCCCGGGTAGGCGTACGCCAGCTCCGCGGCCTGGTCCTGGATCGCCTTGATGACCTTTGGGTGGCCGTGGCCGATGTTCACGCTCATCAGCTGGCTGTTGAAGTCGATCCAGCGCTGGCCCTCGGGGCCATACAGGTAGATGCGTTCGGCGCGCGCGACTGGGATCGGGTCGACCTTGCCCGTGGCGCTCCAAGAGAACAGGCTGTGCTTCATGCACGCATCGATCATCTCGCGCGAGGACATCGTGGGCTGTCGGTGGTCGGTATGCATTCGTGGCCCGCCCGGACCAAGACGAGTGTAGCCATGCACTGCAGCTGGCCCACCGGACATTCCTCCCGGTCAGCGATTGCGGCGGGAATCCGTCAGCGGCCGTCTGCGGACGAGATTCCGGGCTCGATCTCGGGCTCGATCTCGGGCTTGTCCGCAGGGGCGTACGCGTCCGCGTCGTCCTGCTCCTTCCACCGGTAGGTGCCCGGGGCCCCGGGCTCGGCCTCGAGGCGGACTGGGCCGTCGCCGGCGCGCGTGACGGTCGTGCGCGAGCGCCCCTCGATGAGGTCCGAGAGCATCGCCGAGGCGAGGTCGCTCATCACCGAGTGCACCGACACGGGGTTGGACACGACGGACTCCGTGTATCCGGTCGAGGCGCCCACCGACTGCCAGACGATCCGCCCGCTCGGCGCGTGGTAGAGCTGCAGGACCATATTCATGGTCGTCCAGTCGCTGCGAATCATCGTCAGGCCCAGCGGGTTGAAGCGCACGGCATTGGTGGCGCCGTGCGACGCGACCGTGCCGAGGAAGAAGTAGTCGAGGCCCGTGGCCTTGCCGAGCGCCGCGAGGTCCTCGGCGGCCAGGATGCCCGAGTCGTTCGCGTCCTTGAGCAACTGGCCGAGTTCGCGCGACCTTCCTACGCGCGCCGCGAGGCCCGCCGTGGCGGGGCCTGTGAGGACCGTGGCGTGCGGGCACTGGCGATGCAGGCCCACGCGGACGGCGTCCGACGCGAACGTTCCCAGCCCGCGCAGCGGAGCGCCGGGCGAGACGCCCTGCAGCGTGCCGACCCGCGGCGGGTTCGCGGTCAGGATGGCCATGACGCCCTTCTCCTGTTCGAGCAGGGAGTTTGCGAAAACGGCCGAGCGCGTGTGCAGCCCGACCTGCAGCCTGCTGTCGGCACAGCCAGAGGCGAGCGCGCCGACGAGGAGAAGCGTGATGGAAGGGGCGCGCATGCGCGTCATTTCGGGCTGAAGGGCAGCGCGGACTTGTGGACGCACAGGCGCAGGTTCCCGTCCGCGCAGCGACGGAAGACGAAGGTCTTGTCGACCATCACCTCCGTACCGTCCGGACCGGTGACGTACACGTTGCCCATGGTGATGGCCAGTTCGCCGTGGATCTGGATGCCGTTCTCGCTCGAGTTGTTGTCGTAGCGCGCCTTGGTCCAGCCCTTGAGCGCGAAGCCGGTGTCTTCGGGGAAGCCCGGGTTGCCGCCCACGAAGTAGGCGAGCGCGCCCTCACGGGTGGGGCGGAAGGTGCGCGGGCCGTACGCGAGCGTCGGCTTGAAGAAGACCTTGCCGTCGGCGTAGTCGTAGAGGTCGTCGATCATCTTGCCCGCGACGGCCTTTGCGTCACCGCCCTTGGCATGCGTCTGCGCGACATTCACAAGACCGTCGCACCAGGCCTGCTGCGCAGCGTTCACCTGCTGCTCGGTGATGGGTGCGCGGGGCGCGATGGTGGTGCCGCTCGGGCTGCTGTTGACCGAGACGCAAGCGGTGAGCAGTGAAAGGACCGCTGCTGAAGCGACAAAGAATTTCGTAATCGTCATCGACGAAGTTTACTCCAAAGCGACACGGCTGGGCGCACGGAACGGTCAGCTCATCCAGTTCTGGTCCCGCTGCAGCGCCCACTTGCTGGTGATCTTGCGCTGCCGGGTCCAGAAGCGGTAGCCGTCCCAGCCAGTGATGTTGCCGACACCGAAGCAACTGTCGTTCCAGCCGCCGAAGCCGAAGGGCTCGCGTGGCACGGGCACACCGATGTTCACGCCGCACATGCCGGCCTCGACGCGGCCCATCACGCGGCGGGCGACGTCGCCGCTCGTGGTGTAGACGCTGCTCGCGTTGCCATAGGGGTTGGCGTTCTCGATCTCGAAGGCCCGCTCGAGGGTCGGCACCCGCACCACGCTGAGCACCGGGCCGAAGATCTCCTCGCGCGCGGCGGGCATGTCGGGCGTGCAGCCATCGATGATGGTGGGGCCGACCCAGTAACCGCCCACGTCGGCCACCGCCGTGCGGCCGTCGAGCACCACCTTCGCGCCGGCCTTCTCGGCGGCGTCGATGTAACCGTTGATGCGGTCGCGCGCGGCCTCGGTGGTGACGGGGCCGATGTCCTTGCCCGGCACCATCCTCGCCGCCCGGTCCCGCACGGCCTTCAGGATGTGGTCGACATCGCCCACGGCGAGCAGCACGCTCGCCGCCATGCAGCGCTGGCCTGCGCAGCCGGTGAAGCTCGCGACCACGTTCTCGGCGGTCACGGCCACGTCGGCATCCGGCACCACGAACAGGTGGTTCTTCGCGCCGCCGAGGCACAGCGCGCGCTTGCCCGCCACGCTGGCGCGACCGTAGACGGCCTTCGCCACCTTGGTGCTGCCGACGAAGCCGAACGCCTTGATCTGCGGGTGGTCGCAGAGCGCCTCGACCACTTCGCGGCCCCCCTGCACGATGTTGAGGACGCCGTCCGGCAGGCCCGCCTCCTTCAGCATCTCGGCGAGCCGCATGGTGGTGAGCGGCACGCGCTCGCTCGGCTTCAACACGAAAGCATTGCCGCCGACGAGCGCCTGCGGCAGCATCCAGAGCGGCACCATCAGCGGGAAGTTGAACGGCGTGACACCGGCCACCACGCCGAGCGGCGCGTAGACCACCTCGCACGCGACGCCACGGCTCACCTCGAGCTGGTTGCCCGCCGCCAAGTTCGGCAGCGAGCAGCCGTACTCCACGCATTCAATGCCCTTCTCGACCTCGGCCTTGGCCTCACCGAAGATCTTGCCGTTCTCATGGCTGACCAGCCAGCTGAGCTCATCGATGTTGCGCACCATCAGTTCGCGCAGGCGGTAGAAGACATGCGCGCGGTCGCGGATGGGCCACTCGGCCCACTCACGCTGCGCAGCCGCACCGGAGCGGACCGCGGCGTCCACGTCGTCCGCGCCCCCCAAGTGCACGCGGGCCATCGCCTTGCCGTGGCGCGGGTTGTACACCTCGAGTGTGGCGCGGTGCGTGGCGGGGTCGCGCCACGAGCCGCCGATCCAGTGCCGCGCGTCGCGCCATGGCGCGAACGCGTCGCTGGTCGCCTCGAAGCGGCCGACGGCCGCGGGAATTCCGGTAGTGCCTGTGGTCATGGAACGAATTCCTGCCGCTCGACCGCGGTGGGCGCGGTGACGGTGTTGCGGACAGCCTGGCTGCGGGACGCGCTGCCGAAGCATGGGCGGTCGATGTACCGCCCATGACCCTCGCGGGGTGCGAGGCGGCCGTTCTCCCAGAGAACCTTGCCGCGGCTCATGGTGACGACGGCGCCGCCCGTGACCGTCATTCCCTCGAAGATGCTGAAGTCGTTGCGGGAATGGTGATGCTTCACGCCGAGCGTGCGCGTCGCCTCGGGGTCCCACACCACGATGTCGGCGTCACCGCCGGGTGCGATGGAGCCCTTGCGCGGATGAATGTTGAAGATGCGCGCGGCATTGGTGCTCGTGGCCGCGACGAACTCGCTCGGGGTGAGCCGGCCGGTTCGCACGCCATGATGCCAGAGCACGCTCATCCGCTCCTCGAGGCCGCCCGTGCCGTTCGGGATCCTGCGGAAATCGTCCTTGCCCATCGCCTTCTGCTCCGTGCGGAAGGTGCAGTGATCGGTCCCGATCACCTCGATGGTGCCCCCCTGCAGTCCGCCCCAGAGCGCGACTTGGTGGTCGGGCGTGCGGAACGGCGGGCTCATCACATGATGCGCTGCGCTACGCCAGTCGGTGTTCCGGTAGACCGAATCGTCGATCACCAGGTGCTGGACGAGCGACTCGCCGTACACGCGGTGCCCGGCGAGCTTCGCGCGCGCAATCGCCTCCATCGCCTGGCGGCAGCTGGTATGGACCACATACAGCGGCACCCCGACGACCGCAGCGATCTGGCAAGCGCGATTGGCGGCCTCGCCTTCGACCTCGGGGCCGCGCGACAGCGGATGCCCCTCCGGCCCCGTGATTCCGCGGGCGAAAACCTCCTGCTGCATGCGGAAGACGAGATCGCCGTTCTCGGCGTGCACGAGGCAGATCGCGCCGAGATCGCGCGCGACCTCGAAGCTCTCGATCATCTGCGCATCGTCGACCATGATGGCGTTCTTGTACGCCATGAAGTGCTTGAAGCTGTTGACGCCGTGCTCGCGTGAGAGGACTCCCATCTCGTCTGCGACCTGCTGCGCCCACCAGGTCACCGCCATGTGGAACGAGTAGTCGGAGGTCGCCTTGCGGGCGCGCTCGCGCCAGACGTGGTAGGTCTCGAGCAGCGACTGCTGCGGCGAAGGGATCGCGAAGTCGATGATCATCGTGGTGCCGCCCGCGGCGGCGCATGCCGTGCCCGACAGGAAGTCATCAACGCTCACCGTGCCCATGAATGGCAGCTCCATGTGCACATGGGGATCGATGCCACCTGGCATCACGAACGCGCCGCCCGCATCGATCGTGCGCGTCCCTGCGGGGACATCAATCCCCTCCCCCACCGCGGCGATCGTCTCGCCCGAAACCAGCACATCCGCGCGCCACGCACGCTCTGCGCTGACGACGGTTCCTCCACGGATCAATGTGTGATTCGCCATCGTTCGCTCACTGCTGCACGATCTCGCCGTATGCCTCCGGCCGACGATCGCGGTAGAACTGCCACACGCTGCGCACCTCGTCGATCATCGAGAGATCGAGGTCGGCGACCAGCAACTCGTCCTTGTCCTCGCTCGCCTGCGCGATCGTCTCACCGCGCGGGTTCACGAAATAGCTCGTACCGTAGAACTTGCCGATGTTCCACGGCGCCTCGGTGCCCACGCGGTTGATGCAGCCCATGTAGTAGCCGTTCGCCACCGCGTGCGCGGGCTGCTCGATCTTCCACAGGTACTGCGACAGTCCCGCGACCGTGGCCGACGGATTGAACACAATCTCGGCGCCGTTCAGGCCGAGGCAGCGCGCGCCCTCAGGGAAATGCCGGTCGTAGCAAATGTAGACGCCGATCGTCGCGTAGCGCGTCTTGAAGACCGGGTAGCCGCCGTTCCCGGGCTTGAAGAAGAACTTCTCCCAGAAGCCGGGGTTCACCTGCGGAATGTGCTGCTTTCGGTACTTGCCCAGGTAGGTTCCGTCGGCGTCATAGACCGCTGCGGTGTTGTAGAAGACACCGCTCATCTCGCGCTCGTAGACGGGCACGATGACCGCCATCTGATGCTTGGCCGCGGCCTTGGCGACGAGATCGGAGGTCGGCCCGGGCACGCTCTCGGCTGCCTCGTACCAGCGGCGATCCTGGCTCGGGCAGAAGTACGGTCCGTTGAAGATCTCCTGCAGGCAGAGGATCTGCACGCCCCTGCGGCCGGCCTCCTCGATGAAGCCGAGGTGCTTGTCGACCATCGCCTTCTGGATCTCGGCGACAGGCCGCGTCTCGTCGTTGAGCGGATTGCTGCACTGGATCAGGCCACAGCGGACGGTTTTCTTCTTCTGGTCGCTCATGTTGCATTCCCGATCACGAGCGCAGTTTCAGTGCGCACCTTTCTTCGGACGGAGCCTCATGCCCTCGTGGACGGACTGGTTCCAGGTCGCAGGTGCAAAGCCATTGTCGACCTCCTCCATCGTAATGCACCCCGGTACGGGGCACACGATCTGGCACAGGTTGCAACCGACGCATTCCGACTCGTCGATGCGCGGCACTCGCGTCCCGTCCTGCGGGTGGATGCACTGGTGCGCCCCGTCATGGCACGCCGACACGCAGAGCTGGCAGCCGATGCACTTGTCCGCATCGATTCTGGCGACCGTCTCGTAGTTGAGATCGAGGTCGCCCCACTCCTGGAACGGGGGCACCGCTTTGCCGACCATCTCGGAAACAGTGCGGAATCCATGCGTCCGCATGTAGTTCTCGAGGCCATCCACCATGTCCTCGACCACTCCGTAGCCACG
>SYIB01000120.1 GCA_005798965.1 Planctomycetia bacterium | reverse complement strand
GGTGGCAACGAGGGATGTCGCCACCACGAGCATCGCTCGTGGGTAAGAAACCATGCTTTTCCTCTCTCGAAACGGGATGGATGGAGTGTTCCGGGAACTGCTCGCGGAACGATCAAGGATGCCACGCGACGAGTCGCGCGCAAGCGCAAGTTTGTGACAATTCATGATGAACGAAAGAACGCCTCCAGCCATGCGGTTTTGGGTCTCCCTGAATGGCACGATTTCCCGGGCGGACCGAGTCATCCCCGAAACTGCCCATGTCCTGAACCTGATCCAACGGTCGCGCCTTTGCCCGCCACGGTGGTCAAACACCCAGGATCCACGTCACGGAGTGCGCGTGAAGGCGTGGGTGCTGCTTCGCTCGGCCCCGCTCCAGCATGAAGTCTGGCGACAGCTCAAGGGCGTTCGCCGGTGGTGGTACCCGAGGAACCCGTGGCCCAGAAGTTTGACGACGCTTGAGGACGTTGGTGCGCAGTGAGCAACCTGCGTTGAGCCAGTGTGTATCCGGCACAGGATGCCTCGCTTTGCTGCATGGTCGTGCTGAGAGGGGCACGCTGGCCGCTGGCGCGACAGCGCCGCTCAGTTCCTTGCCGGCCCCTGTGGTTCGAAAATGAACTTCTCGGTGTTCCAGTCGCCCTCGGGTGTGAGTGGGTCACGGCTGCCCTGCGCATTCGTGGTCACGTCCCGGTTGAGCGCCCATTCAGCGTGCCCATCCGCGAAGAGCAGGTGACCGCCCTCGAAGTGCCGCGCCGCGAATCGTTTCCAGCTGCACTGCGAGCGATCGAGGTTGCGCGTCACGTGCGGATCGTTCGGCGGCAGTTCTTGTGGTCGCCCGCGCAGTTCGACCATGAGGATCGATCGATCCGCCTTGCTGATGTGTGCGTGGCTCATCAACGTGCGATCGGTGTCCGGCAAGCCCAGTCTCTGCAGGAACACGTTGTTCAGCCGGATGTTCATGACGTAACCGAACCAGAACTGGCGCTTGACTCCCTCCGGACCCGCTTCGCCGAATTCCCACGGCGTCCCGGACTCGCTGGTCGCGGTCGGATCAGCCCACACCGTGTTTGCGTCCGCCCAGCTGGCGACATCACGCTGCTCGCGGAACGCATCCTCGACGAGTGCCGCGTAGCGATCCGAGTCCATCAATGGGCCGAGTGCGTTGGCCCAGAAGTTCGGCTCGGCGAGATTGTTCGCGATGCCTGCGGTGTTCTTCTCGCCTTCCCATGGGATTCGATCCTTGCGCTGCGCCGCAAAGGTGCCGAAGGCCGTGCCGAAACTGCGCAGGTTCGACATGCTTCGCGTGGCACGAGCCGAGGCCGTGATCATGCCAATGGCGGGGATCAGCAGGCCCAAGAGAATCACCACGAGCCCGATCACGACCAGGATCTCAACGAGGCTGAACGCGCGATGGCGGATGCCGCAAGACCGCATCGGCCATACGGTATCCCGCGCCGGGCTGCACCGGCCGCTACCCCGCGGTGGGTGGCTCCGCAGCCAAAGAGCGGGGAGAAGCCCGCAGCCACTCCTTTGGACCGCCTTGGCGCCGGAACTGAGTCGGGTCAGGCCTGCATCCGCTTGGATTGCTGCCGATTTAGGCTAGATTCCTCACCATGAAGATCACCACCCTTGGGGGCGTCCTGACTGGTTCCGGGCTGGCCTTGGCGCTCGGCCAGATGCACTCCGAGGCAGTCCCCATGTTCGTGCTGCCACCGTCGTTCACGTGCGGCACGGCCACGACGCTCGCGGTGGGCGACAACGCCTTCGACACCACGAGCGCCACCGTCAACCTGAACGTGCCCAGCAGCAGCTGCTCGGGTGCCCACACCGTCTACAAGTCGGCCTACTGGACCTTCACGCCGCCCACGACCGGGAGTTACGACTTCTCGACCTGCAACGGCACGACCTGGGATACACGCCTGGTCATCCTCAACTCCTGCAACACCGCCAACGGTGTGGTGGCATGCAACGACGATGCCTGCAACTACCAGAGCACCGTCACGGCTTCGCTCACGGCGGGCACGAGCTACATCGTGGTGGTCGGCGGCTACGGCAGCGGGAACGCGGGTGCTGGCAACCTGAATGTCGTCGCCGGCGGATCCGGCGGCGGTGGTGGCGGCGGTGGTGGCTCTGGCAGCCCTGACGTGATCGTGGGCTCGATCCCCGACATCTCGAAGTACGGCGCCGGCATGATCAATGGCGTCAGCCACATGGCGTACGCCATCGGCACCACGAGCTGCAACATCGGCAACGCGCAACTCGAGTGGTTCGCCAGCCCCGACAGCCGGCACCCGTTCATCCCCATGAACATGTACCGCATGAAGGGCGGCAAGATCGAGCAGATCGGCATGAGCTGGGGCAAGCATGGCTTCACGGCGCTCCAGGGCACGCTCTGCGGCAGCTGCCAGGCCTCGAGCACCGGCAACTACCTGGGCATCGGCTGCTCGGATCCCTACTCGTCGGGCCTCAACGGTGGCCAGTCTGGCCTCGGCACGCGCAGCGAGATCAACGCCCACACCGGCACCTTCCCCGGCTCCTACAACGTCGGCATGCCGCCGGCGCCGTCGACCTATGGTCGTCGCCTGACCGTGAAGGCGTCCGACCTCGACCCGGCCCAGAACGCCGGTGCCGTGTACTTCGTCGAAGGTCACTACATCCACCCGCAGGATGCTGCAGCCAACAACGACAACAACAATGCGTCGTACCGGCAGGTCACGGTGGGTTCGATCTCCAGCGGTGCATACACGCTCACGCTCACCGGCACCACGATCCAGCAGAAGGCCGCGATCGAGGCTTGGAAGACGAGCGATCCGACCGTGACCCAGTCCTTTGCCGATGCGCAGGGCGACGGCCGCTTCATCGTCTCGAGCAAGGCGCGTGATCTGGGCAACGGCCAGTGGCGCTACGAGTACGCGGTGCACAACCTCAATTCGCACCGCTCGGGGCGCTCGTTCTCCGTGCCGGTGCCGGCTGGGGCCACCGTCACCAACGTCGGCTTCAAGGACATCGATTACCACTCGGGTGATCCGTACGCGGCAACCGACTGGACCAACTCGGTGTCGGGCGGCAGCGTCACCTGGAGCGGTGGCGACTTCGCGGTGAGTGCCAACGGCAATGCCCTGCGCTTCGCCACGCTCTACAACTTCTGGTTCGATGCCAACGTCGCGCCAGCCAACGCGAGCGCGACGATCGGGCTCTTCCGCCCCGGTGCGGCCGGCAACCCGAACTCGGTCACCGCATCGGTGCAGGGACCGGGTGCGCCGTCGAATCCATCTGACTTGAACGACGACGGCGCGGTCGATGGCGCCGACCTGGGCATCCTGCTCGGTGCGTGGGGCACGGCCGCTGGCGACATCGATGGCAACGGCACGACCGATGGTGCTGACCTGGGCATCCTGCTCGGTGGCTGGGGCTGATCCCCGGCCTTGATGATGTTGCGTTGAGGATCCGTCCCACGGATCATCCACGGATGATCCGCCTCACCCACCTCGTGGCCGACGTCGTTGCCGGCACGATCGAGCCGCGCACGGTCACCGTGCGCGCGGGACGTATCGAGTCGATCGAGCCTGCCGATGGACTGGTCGCGCCCGGGGTGCTCGTACCAGGCCTCGTCGATGCCCACGTGCATGTCGAGAGCAGCATGCTGTCGCCGTGGGAGTTCGCACGCACGGCGATGCGGCACGGCACCGTGGCCTCGGTGAGTGACCCGCACGAGATCGCGAATGTGCTGGGCGAGGACGGGATCCGCTTCATGCTCGAGTCGATCGCAGGTTCGCCGTTCACCTGCTGGTTCGGCGTGCCATCGTGCGTGCCGGCCACCTCGTTCGAGTCGGCAGGGGCCGTCCTTGATGCAGCCGCCTGTGCGCGGCTGCTGGACGACCCGGGTCTGCAATACCTGGCCGAGATGATGAACTGGCCGGGCGCGATCCACGGCGACGAGCAGGTGCTGGCCAAGATCGAGGCTGCGCGGCAACGTGGCATGCAGGTCGACGGTCATGCCCCCGGCGTGCGGGGCGATGCGGCCCGTGCGTACTTCGCACGCGGCATCACGACGGACCACGAGTGCTTCACGCTGGACGAGGCCCGTGAGAAGGCGGCGCTGGGTGTGCGCATCGCGATCCGCGAGGGAAGCGCGGCACGCAATCTCGAAGCGCTTTGGCCCATCATGCTCGAGCATCCCGGGCAGTGCATGCTGTGCACCGACGATGCGCACCCCGATGACCTGATCGCCGGGCACATCGACCGGCTCATCGCGCGTCTGATCGCCCATGGCGTGCCCACGATGGCGGCGCTGCGCGCGGCGACGCTCCATCCGATCCGCCACTACGGGTTGCCGTGCGGGCTCCTGCAGGTGGGCGATCGCGCAGACCTGGTCCTCGTCGACTCGCTCGCGTCGATGCGCGTCGAGCGCGCATGGATCGCCGGCGAGCTGGTCGCCGAGGGCGGTCGGTGCCTCGTGCCGCCACGGGCCAGCGCCACCCCCAATCGCTGCCGGGCAGGGCGCATCGAGGCAAGCGACCTGGTGCTGGGCGCACCCACTGGCGCGCGCACGGCGACCGTCCGGGTCATCGTGGCGCGCGATGGCCAATTGATCACCGGCCGTCAGGACCTGCAGGTGCCATGCGTGGATGGCCGCATCGAGCCTGATCCATCGCGCGACCTCGCGCTGCTTGCGGTCGTCAATCGGTACGACCCGGCACCGGCGGCGACCTCGTTGATCGCAGGCTTTGGGCTGGGCAGGGGAGCGCTGGCCAGCAGCGTCGCCCACGATTGCCACAACATCGTCGGCGTGGGTGCCGATCGTGCGAGCCTTGCCCGAGCGATGGATGCCGTGCTGCAGGCCAAGGGAGGCCTGGCGGTGGTCGGAAGCGATGGATCGGTCGAGGTGCTGCCGCTGCCGATCGCAGGATTGATGAGCGATCGGCCGGCCGAGGAGGTGGCTGCGGCCTACCAGCGTCTGTCGGCGTCGGCGCGTGCGCTCGGTTCGCCGCTGCGGGCGCCGTTCATGACGCTTGGGTTCATGGCGCTGCTCGTGATCCCCTCGCTCAAGCTTGGCGATCGCGGGTTGTTCGATGGCGAGCGGTTCGTGTTCGTCGAGCCTGCCGTGGCGTAGAGCGCCTTGCTCACCTGCGTCGGATGTGTGATGATGGACTGCATGGTCCTTGCCATCGCCGTTGCTGTCATTGCCTCGCAGCCCGCCGTTGCTCAGGCACCACGCCCATCGACCACGGTCTTCGTCGCGCGCGAGGTGATCACGATGGATCCGGGCTGGCCCACCGCCACCTGCGTGGCCGTGCAGGATGGCCGCATCATCTCCGTCGGGCGCACGCTCGAGGACCTCAAGCCATGGCTGACGGCATCCTCGGCTGGTACCGTCACGATCGACGAGACCTTCAAGGACAAGGTGCTCGTGCCCGGCTTCATCGAGGCGCATGGCCATCCGCTCGTCGGGGCGATCGCGCTCGCGCAGCCGTGCCTCTCCAACATCCCGATGCCCAGTCCGTATGGCCCTGGCTTCCCCGGCGTGAAGGACGTTGCGGCCGTGAAGGCCGCGATCGTGGCACATTGTGACGCCACCAAGGACAGCAGCGATCCGGCGCTCTTCTGGGGCTATGACGTCATCGCGATGGGGCGCCACCTTGACGCGGCCTGGCTCGATGCCATCGATGCCAAGCGGCCCCTGATCGTGTGGGATGCCTCGGAGCACTTCATCTACGCCAACACCGCGGCCATGGCCAAGCGCGGCGTGACCAAGGATGCACTGGCGGTTACGGGCGTGATGGTCGGCGCCGATGGGCTGCCCAACGGGCAGTTCCTGGGCACGTCCGCAGCGACGTGGTTCCTGGCACCGATGGTGCAGTCGCTCCTTACGCCTGAGCAACTGCCCGGGATCATGCAGTACCTCGTGGACCTGGGCTGGCGCCATGGCGTCACCACCACCAGCGAGATGGCGCTCGGCCAGATCGCCGGCGTCGAGCGCGAGGCGGCGCTGTTTCAGTCGTTCTTCCACGATCCGCGGGTGCCCTTGCGCTGCGTCGCGATCACCGCGGCTAGCGTGGCGCGCACGCCCGATGGCGTGCCTGACACCGCTCGCGTGCGCGTGCTCGAGGAGTCGAGCAGCGACAAGCTCGTCTTCCGTGGCGTGAAGTTCTTTGCCGATGATGCGTTCCTGCCCTTAGGCATGGCCGTCGAGCAGCCGGGCTACACCGATGGCCGAAAGGGCCTCTGGATCACGAAGCCCGAGGACATGGTGGCCACCTACCGCCCGTGGTGGGAGGCGGGCTTCCACCTGCACACGCACACCAACGGGAATGCGGGCGTCGATGCCGTCGTCCGTGCGCTCCGCGGCTTGCAGGAGGCGAAGCCGCGCTTCGACCATCGGTTCACCATCCAGCACTATGGGATCTCGACGCCGGAGAACGCGCGCGACCTGGCCACGCTCGGTGGCCTGGCCAGCGTGAACCCGTACTACCTCCACAACCGCGCCGATCTCAATGTGCCGTACCTCGGCACGGATCGCGCGGAACTCTCCTCCCGCCTGGGCACGCTGGTCGGTGCCGGCGTGGTGACGGCCATGCACACCGACACGCCGGTCTCGCCGCCGATCCCGCTCGAGAGCATGTGGATCGCGGTGAATCGCATCGGCCGCTTCAGCGGCAAGGTGCTCGGCGCTGGGGAGCGCGTGACGGCGATGCAGGCCTTGAAGATGGTCACGATCGATGCCGCCTACACGCTGGGCGTCGAGGACCGTGTGGGGAGCATCCGCACTGGCAAGCTCGCTGACTTCACGGTGCTCGACCGCAGCCCGCTCGCCGTCGAGTCCATGGCGATCCGCGACATCCCGGTGTGGGGCATCGTCGTCGGTGGCATGAAGCACCCGGTCACGGACATCACGCCGCGCCCGGCCGTGAAGGCCGCGGCGTGGGGCACGGAGCCGATGGCACCGCAGCGTGCTCCGCGCGCCTTCGGTGGCCGCTATGCCAACGCAGCTGCGCTTGAGGATCCACAGGTCCTGTCACGGCATCTGGCGAGCTGCTCGATGGAGTTCTGGCGCACGATGGCGCGCGAGCAGGGGCCGCT
>SYIB01000119.1 GCA_005798965.1 Planctomycetia bacterium | reverse complement strand
CGCGCCGGCATCCTTCGCTCGTGGGGCCTCAAGCTTGCCGAGCAGCTTGGGCCGAACGCGAAGAAGTGGTTCGACATGGGCGACCAGGTGCAGGCGATCATGCTGCGCGACAAGAACATCCACCCCAACGTGGACTTCCCGTGCGGCATGACCTACTTCATCATGGGGATCCCCGTGCCGCAGTACACGCCGATTTTCGTGGCGGCGCGCATCACTGGCTGGTGCGCCCACATCATGGAACAGCACGCCAACAACCGCATCATCCGCCCGCTGGCCGAGTACAAGGGCCCGGCGCTGCAGCACTGGAACGGGTGAGGCATGCCGATGAAGCAGGTCTTCCGAGTCACGGCCATCGGTCCGTGGATGGGCGGTCTCGAGCGCGAGTTTGATGTTCCCGCGGATTCGCGCGAGGAGGCGTCGCGCATCGTGCGCGAACAGTACGGCGCCACCTCGATCTGCTCGGTGATCCCGCAGGGCGCGTACCTCGATCCGGGCTCGGCTGGGCGCCCGGTGCGTCAGCCCGGATTCGACGCTGACAGCGTCGACTGATTGCTGGAGGACAGCCAGCGGCCGCTTGGCCGCCCCGCGATCACCACTCAGGCCCGCCTGAGTAGCGGCCGTAGATGTCGGCCATCGCCTGGACCATCTCGCCGAGCGTGCATCGGTCGCCTGCTGCATCGACGAGCGCCGGCATGACGTTCTGCCCATCGCGGCACGCCGTGCGGATGCGGTCGAGCGCGTGCTTGGCCTGGTCGGCGTCGCGGGTGCGGCGGAATTCGGCGAGCCGGTCGCACTGCTCGGTCTCGACCGTGTGCGGGATCTGCAGGATCTCGACCTGGTGATCCTCGTTGCCCTCGCGATAGGCATTCACGCCCACGATCACGCGGTCGCCGGCCTCCATCTCCTGGCCGAAGCGGTAGCTCGCCTCGGCGATCTGGCGGCGGAAGTAGCCCTTGTGGATGCCCGACACCACGCCGCCCATGTCATCGATCTCGCGGATGTAGCCGTTGGCATCCTGTTCCATCTGGTCGGTCAGGCTCTCGACGAACCACGAGCCGCCCAGCGGGTCCACGGTGCGGTGCACGCCGGTCTCGTGCGCCAGGATCTGCTGCGTGCGCAGCGCCACGCGTACAGCCTGCTCGGTCGGCAGGCCGAGGGTCTCGTCCATGCTGTCGGTGTGCAGGCTCTGGCAGCCGCCGAGGACGGCGGCCATGGCCTGGTACGCGACGCGCACGATGTTGTTGAGCGGCTGCTGCTCGGTCAGGCTGCAGCCGGCCGTCTGCACGTGGGTGCGCATGAGCCACGAGCGCTCCTGCTTGGCACCGAAGCGCTCGCGCATCGCATGCGCCCAGATGCGGCGTGCGGCGCGGAGCTTGCAGATCTCCTCGAAGAACTCGTTGTGGCTGTTGAAGAAGAACGACAGGCGCGGACCGAACGAGTCGATGTCGAGGCCGCGCTTCATGCAGGCCTCGACGTACTCCATGCCATCGCGCAGCGTGAACGCCAGCTCCTGCGTGGCGGTCGATCCGGCCTCGCGGATGTGGTAGCCCGAGATAGACACCGAGTTACACTTGGGCAGGTGCTGGCTCGCGAACTCGATCGTGTCCACCACGAGCTTCACGCTCGCTTCCGGCGGATAGATGAACTCGTTCTGGCTGTGGAATTCCTTGAGAATGTCGTTCTGCAGCGTGCCGCCGAGGCTCGACCACGGAACACCGCGGTCGCGGGCCATGGCCAGATACATCGCCCAGATCACGGCGGCGGGGCCGTTGATCGTCTGGCTCACCGTCACCTCACCGATCGGGATGTCGGCGTAGAGCCGGTGCATGTCGTCGACGGTGCTGATCGCCACGCCGCAGCGCCCGACCTCGCCCGCGCTCAGCGCATCGTCGCTGTCTCGGCCCATGAGGGTCGGCAGGTCGAAGGCCGTCGAGAGGCCGGTGTTGGCCTTCGTGCCCTTCGTGTTCTCGAGCAGGTACTTGAAGCGGCGGTTGGTGTCCTCGGCGCTGCCGAAGCCCGCGAACTGGCGCATCGTCCAGAGCCGCGAGCGGTACATCGTTCGGTGCACGCCGCGGGTGAACGGGAATTGACCCGGCTCGCCGATGCGCACATCGACGCGGTCCTGCTCGCGGCGGTCGGTCGTGGGTGCATCGACCGGTCCGTAGGTCTCCTGCAGCACGTAGCCCGACAGCGTCACGGTCTCTGGGTCGATGCGGTCGGGCGCGGCAACTGTGGTGGACTTCTTCGGGGTGTTCGTGGACATGACTGCCCGATTCTAGTCAGGGTGCGCCGCCGCCCAAGTGGTCCGGGAACTCACTTGGCCGGGTACTCGAACACGCCGCGGCCGGTCTTGTCGCCGAGCCGCCCGGCCTGCACGAGCTGGCGCAGCAGCGGGCAGGGGAAGAACTTCGGGTCGCCGAGCTCGCGGTAGAGCACCATCATGATGTCGTGGCAGACATCGAGGCCGATGAAGTCGGCCAGGCGCAGCGGCCCCATGGGGAAGTTGCAGCCAAGCAGCATGATCTGATCGATGTCCTCGGGCTTGGCCACGCCTTCCATCCAGGCGTAGAACGCCTCGTTGATCATCGGCATCAGCACGCGGTTCGAGACGAAGCCCGCGCGGTCGTTCGCGGGCACCGGGGTCTTGCCCATGGCCTTCGCGAGCTCGATCGTGCGCTGCGTGGTCTCCTCGCTGGTGGCGATCCCCTTGATCACCTCGACGAGCTTCATGATCGGTACCGGGTTGAAGAAGTGCATGCCGATCACGCGGTGCGCGTCGGCGCCCACGGCGCTCGCGATGTCGGTGATCGAGATGCTGCTCGTATTCGTCGCGAGCACACAGCGGGGGCCGAAGGTCGACTGCATCGCCTTGAAGAGCTTCTTCTTGATCTCCACGTTCTCGGTGGCGGCCTCGACGGCCCAGTCCGCATCCTTGGCCTGTGCCATGTCGGTGCAGTAGGCGATGCGCGCGAGCGCGGCGTCGGCGTCGGCCTGCTGCATCTTGCCCTTCTCGACCAGGCGACCGAGGCTCTTGGCGTGGCCGGCCTTCGCCTTGTCCAGCGCGGCCTGGCTCAGGTCGACCTGGAAGGCCTTGATGCCCGACTGCGCGGCGGTGAGGGCGATGCCGGAACCCATGGTGCCGGCGCCGATGACAGCAATGCTGGAGACGTTCATAGGAGGAGGAATCCTAGTCAGGCCGCAACAGGACCGACGGAGACCACCGGCCCGTGCCGGGCCCGGCGAAACTCGTCCTGCCCGCCGACTCAGCGGTACGCCGGCACCACGATGCCCACGGTTGCGTCGTCGAAACGGTCCTCGCGGCGCATTTCACTGAAGAGCTCATGCAGCCGCTCGGCGCGCCAGGCGCGCTTGGCGCTGCCCTGCACATCCAGCCAGGGTCGGCCGCGGTGCATCGCGATGAGCCGGTCGCCGAGCGCTGCCGCCTGCGCCATGCTGTGCGTGACCATGAGTGCGGTCAGGCCATCGCGCTCGATGATCCGCCGCGTGAGCCCGATCACGAGCTCGGCGCTGCGTGGGTCAAGCGCTGCCGTGTGCTCATCGAGCAGGAGCAGCCGGGGGCGCGCGAGCGAGGCCATGACCAGCGTGATCGCCTGGCGCTGTCCGCCCGAGAGCAGCCCGATCGGATCGTCGAGGCGGGACTCGAGTCCCAGCCCGATCTCCGCCAGCGCACCGTGCCACCGCGCGCGCGAACCAGCCCGGATCAACTGACGAAGCCCACGCCGCTGGCCGCGCCGCTCGGCGAGCGCAAGGTTCTCCGCAACGGTCAAGCTCGGAGCGCTGCCGGCGAAGGGATCCTGGAAGACGCGCCCGATCCAGCGGGCACGCGCGTGCTCGGGTTGTCCCGTCACCTCGACGTCGTCGATCCAGATCCTGCCCGCATCGGGCGTGAAGGCGCCGGCCACGGCACCCTGCAGCGTGCTCTTGCCGCTGCCGTTGGTGCCGATCA
The DNA here is from genome assembly GCA_005798965.1 of Planctomycetia bacterium. GTDB lineage: Bacteria > Planctomycetota > Phycisphaerae > Phycisphaerales > SM1A02 > SYIB01. The sequence continues at coordinate 3,776 of SYIB01000119.1, read as the reverse complement.
CGATCGTCCACGAGCCCGCCGCAAGCTCAAGGTCGACCGAGCGGAGGGCGCGTACTTCACCCGGAGTTCCGGGAAAGAAGGTCTTCGAGACGGCTTCAAGCCGCAGCACGAGGGCCTCCCTTCGTGCGCAGGGAGATGATCGTGGAGCCAGTCAGTCGCGTGAAGAGCCCCGGGACGACGAGCACGATGAGTACGACGACGGCGGTGATCATGCGCAGATCGTTGGGCTCCAGGCCCGTGCGGATCGCGATCGCCACAAGCATGCGGAAGAGCACGCTCCCCACGAGCACGCTGGCCAGGAGCACCGGCAGCGCCGCAGCCTGCCCGACCAGCGCGCGCCCGATGATCACGCTTGCCAGGCCGATCACCACGATGCCGATGCCCATGCTTGCATCGGCGAAGGCGTTGAGCTGTGCGAAGGCCGCGCCGCCTACGGCGACAAGCGCATTGCCGAGCATCAGGCCCAGCGTCACGAGCCACTCGTGGCTCACGCCGAGCGCGCGGATCATGCGGGGGTTGTCGCCGCCGGCGCGCAGTGCGCTGCCGAGTTCCGTGCGCAGAAACCACCAGAGGATCCCTGCGACCGCAAGCACGGCGACCAGCGCCGTCAGCGCCTGCGCGACCACATCGCTCGGCACGGCCTGGCCCCAGAGCACGACTTCGGGGCCACCGGCGAGCCTGCGGACCAGTGCGTCGGCGGGGGAGAAGATCGTTGCCACGCCGACCAGCCCAAGGTTGCTGCGCCCCATCACACGCAAGTTGATCGAGTACAGCGCCGTCATGGACAGGATCCCGGCAAGGATGCCTTCGATCCCCAAGCGGGTCGCCATCACGGCCGTGCCCAATCCCGCGAGTGCGCCGGCGAGTGCGGCGATCGCCGTGGCCGTGAAGGGATCCCAGCCCGCGAGCATGAGTGCGGCTGCCGTCGCTGCGCCGAGCGTGAACGATCCGTCAACCGTCAGGTCAGGGACCTGCAGAACTCGGAAGCTCAGGTACACGCCGTAGCCAACCAAGGCAAGCACGAGCCCGAGCGCGATCGTCGAGAGCAGCACGGTCATCGCGCACCTCCAGTCAGCGGCGACCACCACACACATGCCCGTCGGAGCTTGCTTTGGCCCGCGCCATCAGGCCGGGAATCGTCGACGAGGTGCACGATGCCGCGGATCGGCTGCTCCAGCACGAGCTGTCGCGCAATCGTCGCCAAGGGAGTTGCTGCCCGCGGCAACGCGCGGAATGCGCATGCCAGTCCATGCAGGTGTGCATGCACGCCATCGGCCAAGAGCACCATGCCCGGCACGCCGCATCCCGGCGCACCTGCGATGCCCGCGATCAGTGCGCTCTCGCCGATCCACGACGGTTCGCCCGTGAACCTGAGCCGCTTGCGCACCACGTCGCCATCGCGAGGGTCGAGTGGCGTGGCCCATCCATCGGGGCTGGTGCGCGCCGCCGCACCACAGAGCCCGGCACACAAGCCCGCGATCGCGATGGCAACCGGGCCCCCCTCGGCCGCGACGCACGCGCGCACGATGGCGCTCACCGCCACACCGCGATCGTCGGTCGCCTCGAGGTGGGCGAAGTGCCGCATCGCGCCCGAGACGTCGAGGCCAGCGTGGATCCATGCCGGCATGGCACCGTTGCCTTGGTCCATGAAGTCGGGCTCGGGGCTGTCGGTCGGCTGCACCGCGAGCGCGCCGGCAATCGCCAAACACTCGCCGAAGCGGCCACGCGCATCGGTCGCAGCGCTTGCGAGTGCGGCGTGGCCGATGAAGATCGTGCTCGCGCCGCCTCGCCAGGCTTGCGGTGCATGCGATGGCTCGATCGACTCCACGCGCGCCTGCGCACGATCATCGAGCAGACGCCGTTCGCCCGTGAATCCCTCGCCGCTGAACGCCGTCGCCATCGGGGGCGCAGCCACGGTAGTGCTCGCGCCCACGAGCAGGATCGGCCCAAGCCGCGCAAGATCGATGACCTGCCGGACCGGTTCGCTCGGATCGGTGAGACGGAAGCTTCCACCCACCGCGCGCAACCGCTGCGACAGCGTGATCAGGCACCTGATCCCAAGGCTGCTCAGGAAGCTCAGGCGCGCTGCGTCGACCACGATCGTGTCGGCACCGGCGCGCACGAGTTCGTCCATGCGTGCCGCGAACGTGTCTGACCATGCCGCATCGAGCCGACCATCGACGGTGACGCGCGCGGAGCGACCTTGCTGCTGCACCTCGATCTGCATCAGGGAACCCTCCGATCCAGCTGACGCTCGATCGCCGCAGGCAGTGTCACGCCAAGCTGCTTCGCACGGCCCTCGTTCAGGAGCAGCAGGCTCGTGCGCGGATCCTCGATCGGAATCGTGGCCGGGTTGGTGCCCCGCAGGATCGCAGCCGCCTTTTCCGCGCCCTGCATGCCGATCAGGTGGTAGTCGCGGGCGACCACGATGACTGCACCCTCGTTGATGAAGCGGGTCAGCGTGCCGACCAGCGGCAGCCGCGCACGGTCACAGACCGTGCCGACCACCGGGAACGAACCACTGGCGATGTTGTCGGAGATTTGCGTGAAGACATCGATGCCCTGCGAGACCACCGCTTCGGCCGCGGTCGCCATGTCGCTGCCGCGCTCGGCCGGGGAACTGATGAGTTCCATGCCCGCAGCCTTGGCCAGCTTCGCGAGTTCATCGCGTGCGGCCACGCTGTTGTCCTCGCTGGGGCAGTACACGGTGCCCAGCCGCTTGGCGCTCGGCCATGCCGCACGCACGACCTCGATCAGCCGGGGGAAGTCGCTGTGGCTCGTCACGCCCGTGAAAAGCGGGTGGTGCTGTGTGGGCTCGGTGCCGACTCCGGTCACGTACGGATCGAAGACCGTGGTGAACACGCAGGGAATCCGGTCATTGCGCTTGAGCAGCGCCTGCAGGCTCGGCGTCGAGATCGACATGATCACCTCCGGCTGCGACGCCACGCCATCGACGACGAGCTGGTTCAGCGTGCTCATGTCGCCTTGGGCGTTCACGACCGTCAGCTCGATGCCCTCGCCGGGGGCGAACCTCTGCTCGACGAAGCCATCGCGGATGCCCGCGAGCACCTCGTCGGTGAATGCGGCGTTGGAGTAGGCGATCACATGCACGCGTGGCTTGCTCTCACGCCGCTCGCGCCGCGAGCCATCGGCAGCGATCACGATGGTGGCGCCGTCCACGATGGCCGGCGGCACGTTCCATCCGAACGACTCGGCCGAAGCGAGGTTCACGGTCCACTGCATCTTGGGCCGGTCGACGACCGGGATCGTCGACGGCGGGGTGCCGCCGAGGACGCGAGCTGCAAGTTCGCCGATCTGCGAGCCGATGCCCGCCCAGTCCATCCCCAGGTTCAGGATGCTGCCGCCATCGACGCTCTCCGGGAATGTGCCGACGACCGGCACCTTGCGCTTCTGCGCAGCCTGCAGAATCGTCGGTGAGGCGATGGTCACGCTCGTGTCCGGCAGGAACAGCAGCACGTCGATCGGCTTCGCCATCACGCCGGTGGCGGCTTCGAGGATCCCGGCTGCATCACTTGCCGAAGCACTGATCACCTTCAATCCACGCCGATCCGCCTCGGCAAGCAACCGCTTGGCGTATAGATCCGCGTTGGCTTCCGACGGGTTCCAGATCGTGCCGATCGTCCGCACGCTCGGTGCGGATGCTTGCAGCGCATCGAGCAATTGCGGCAGGTCGATCAGCGCTCCCATGCCGGTCACATTGGGCGGTCGCGCGCCTTCACGCCACTCCCCGTGGGCGACCCCGAGCGAGGCCGGGT
>SYIB01000118.1 GCA_005798965.1 Planctomycetia bacterium | reverse complement strand
GTCGAGTCGAATTGAGCGACACAAGCGGCCGAACGCCAGTCATCGCGCTGCATGGCATGCCGAGTCGACGCAGCGAGGCTGGTGCCGACGAGGTCCTCGTGCACGAGCAACCCGCTCGCACCATCGCCGCGGAGCCCGTACCGAACGCCGCACCGCTGCCACGCCATGGCATCTGGGCATGGCTCGAATTGATGCGCATCTCCAACGTGCTGACCGTGGCGACCAACGCCGTGGTCGGGCTGTGGGTCGCGCATCTGCTCGCCGGGCAGGCGACCATCGAGCGCTTCGTCGACTGGATGCCGCGGCATGTCGGTGTCATCGCGGGCATCTGCCTGCTCTACCTCTTCGGCATGGTGCTCAATGATCTCGTTGATCGTGACGTCGATGCACACGAACGGCCGGCCCGCCCGCTTCCCAGCGGTCGCAGTGCCCCGCGTCCGGCAGTCCTGCTGGCTGCAACGCTCGTCTCGACCGGCGTCTGGCTCGTGGGTGGAGGATCGTTCCCGATCCCGGGCCTCGCTGCGATCGCCATCGGCCTTGCCTTCGGCGGCTTCGCGAAGGGCCAGCGCAACACGATCCACTGGCTGGGCGAGGCGTGGGCCGTGGTTGGAGTGGGCGCGATCCTCTGGAACTGGCTGGATCACTGGCGTCATGCGGACCTTCGCACGCCATGGGGCTTCGAGGCCGTTCTGCTGCTCGTTGCCTCGATCGTGGCGTACTCATTCCTGCATCGGACCTGGCGTGGCAGCGTCGTCCTCATGGGTCTCTGCCGAGCGCTGGCCTACTGGTGCGCCACGCTGTCGGTCATGAGCGTGTCCGGCATGCAGTACAACGGCTCGTCCGTCAGTGCCTGGGGGCTCGTGCTCTTCCCGGGGCTCATTGCCCTTGTTTCCACCGTCGCCGTCTCGCTCTTGGCGCGTGATGAGGCGGTACCGACCGATGAGGCAGCCGTGGCCACACCACAGCCCACTCGAGTGTGGGTGCACGTACTGCTCGTGGCCGCCGTCCTTGTGCCGTGGGCGTTCAGTCCTGTCGTGACTGGTGGTGCGCGCGGCATGCTGCAAGTCATGACCATCGTCGCCCTGCCGATGGCACTCTTCTGCGGAGGGCTCTTCCTCGTCAAGAGCCTGCATGCCGAGCGTGCCATGCGAAGTCACCCCACGCGCCTTGCCGGCGGCGTGGCTGCATGGATCGCCGCGTTCTGCCTGCTCGATGCCAGCACGCTCAGCGTGCTCGGAGCGCCGGGTCTTTCCGTCGTCGCACTCGGGTGCTGGTGGATCACGCGCACCGCGCAGCGCCGCGTTGCGGGCTCCTGATGCAGCGCGTCGCCGTCCTCAACGTCGTCGGTCTTTCGCCGGGGCTGCTCGGATCGGGTGCACCCAAGCTGCGCGACTTCGCCCGGAGCGTGGGCGGCGTACGCACGATGGTGGCGCCGCTGCCGGCCGTGACCTGCGCTGCACAGACGACCATGCTCACGGGTGTCGATCCTGCCGCACACGGGATCGTGGGCAACGGTTGGTACGACCGGTCACTGAACGAAGTCCACTTCTGGAAGCAATCGGCTGCGCTCGTCCAGGCACCGCGTGTATGGGACGAGGCTCGTGCGCGCGACGGCGCCTTCACCAGCGCGAACTCCTTCTGGTGGTACGCCATGCACGGCTCGACGGACGTGGCGGTCACGCCGCGCCCGCAGTACCCAGCCGACGGCCGGAAGATCCCCGATGTCTGGACCGACCCTGCCGGCCTGCGCGACACGCTGCAGCACGAGCTCGGCCGGTTTCCGCTCTTCAACTTCTGGGGCCCAAAGGCCGGCATCCAGAGCACTGACTGGATCGCCCGAGCCGCGATGCAGATCGAGGAGCGCTTCGCACCGACGCTGCATACGGTCTATCTGCCGCATCTGGATTACGTCCTGCAGAAGCATGGTCCTGGCACACGCGAAGCCCAGCAGGAACTCCGCGAGATCGACCGCGTGGTTGATGTGCTGCATGGATTCTTCGCGGCGCGCGGCGTACGGGTCATGGTGGTCAGCGAGTATGGCATCGCTCCGGTCAGCCGGGCGATCTGCCTCAATCGCGAACTGCGTGGGGCTGATCTGCTGTCGCTCCGTGATGAACGAGGCACCGAACTCCTCGATGCAGGCCAGAGCGATGCCTTCGCGATCTGTGACCATCAAATCGCCCACGTCTACGTCCGGCGGGCTCGCGACGTCGGACGGGTCGCGCACCTGCTTGAGCGGGTGGCGGGTGTGGAATCGGTACTCGATCGGCCAGCGCAGGATGCGCTGGGAATCGGCCATGCGCGCAGCGGCGACCTCGTCTGCATCGCCGAGGCTGATGCGTGGTTCGCCTATCCGTGGTGGCTTGATGACGCGCTTGCGCCTGACTTCGCGCGCACCGTCGACATCCACCGCAAGCCGGGCTACGACCCCTGCGAGCTCTTCATGGATCCCACGCGGCCGCTTCTTGGCCTGCGCACGGCTGGAAAGCTCGCGCTCCGCAAGCTCGGCATGCGCAACCTGCTCGATGTCGTTCCGCTCGATCCGTCGATCGTGCGTGGGTCGCACGGCCGCAGCAGCGTGGTGCGCGGACTCGAACCGATCCTGCTCTGCGATGACGATCGACTCGACGCCCAGGTCCCCATGCGCTGCGTGAAGGATGCGATCCTGCGGCAGGTCTTTGGTCCATGAGGATGCTCTGGGCCGTGCTGGCGCTGCTCTTTGTCGCGGCGGCGTGGTCGCTGCGTGAACCCAGTGCAACCATGCCTGAGTCCTGCGATGCTCCGCCGTGGGGACTTCTTGACCAGGCGCGTCAGGATGAAGCTGGTGCGATGGAGCCTGAGGTGATGCGAACGAGTGCTGAGGCCGCGACTGCGGCCGCGGCGCAACCCGCAGGATCCGCACGTGCCGAAAGCGATTCGATGGCATCAGCTTCACACGCCGCAACGCCGAGAGATGCATCCACGCCACCTCCATCCGCTGCATCCATGCCGCCTGGTGCGGGGACCGAACGGCAACCATTCCGCGTCTCCTGGGAGCTGCTCGGCCGGGCCAGTGGGCATGTGCGTGGCGATGGCACGCTCGATGCCATGCCACGAACGCTGGAACTGCTCGGTGGCACGTGGATCGAGTTGAGTGGCTACTACGCGCCAGCCATCATCGAGCCATCGACGGATGAACTTGTGTTCATGCTGAATCGCTGGGATGGCTGCTGCATCGGCCTGCCGCCCACGCCGTTCGATTCAGCCATGGTGAAGACGCGGGCACCGATTGACTTCTCGCTGCAGCACCAGATCCGCTTCGGCACGCTGCGCGGGCGGCTGGTGCTCGAGCCCTTCGCGCTCGGTGGCCTGGTGCTTGGCCTCTACCGCATCGAGGATGCGGAACTCCTTCGATAGAGCGGAGCGGTTCACCGAACTTCTTCGGCTCGTGGTGGTCAGCCGACAGACACCACCATCATGTGGTGCTCCACAGTCGGGCAGGCACCACCATTGAGAGTGTGCGGGTCTGGCGATGCATCGATCGGACCACTCGGAATGTTCATGCATCATGCACCGAACTTCTTGCGGCTTTGCAGGAAGTCGTCTGATCGGGTCGTAGGTTGGTGCGCATCGTGCCGCTCCTGTCGCTGCATGCTTCGCACATCGATCTCTGGGGATCCATCATGTCCAACCTGCTTCCGTCGCTGCCCTCGTCGTTCG
>SYIB01000117.1 GCA_005798965.1 Planctomycetia bacterium | reverse complement strand
TCCATCCTGCTCACCGGTGGCGCAGGGTTCATCGGGTCGCATGTCGCCGTCGAGGTGGCGGCTGCCGGGTGGACGCCGGTGCTCCTGGACAACTTCTGCACCAGCGAACGCTCGGTGGTGGAGCGGCTGGGTCAGCTGATCGGTTCGCCAGTCCAGTGCATCGAGGCCGACATCCGTGACGCAGATGCGCTGACGTGTGCATTCCGCTCCCACGACATCCGAGCCGTCATCCACCTTGCGGGGCTCAAGGCGGTCGGCGAGTCCGTCGAGAAGCCGGCGCTCTACCAGGACAACAACGTTCGTGGCACCGAGGTGCTCCTGCAGTGCATGGACCACGCGGGCATCCATCGGATGGTCTTTTCGTCGTCATGCACGGTCTACGGGATGCCACAGCACCTCCCGATCGACGAGTTGCACCCATTGTCGGCGATCAATCCCTACGGCCAGACCAAGCTCGACATCGAGCACATGCTCGACCGCTGGGTCGACGCTGGGCCGGGTCGTCATGTCTGCTCGCTGCGGTACTTCAACCCTGTCGGTGCGCACCCCAGCGCCATCATCGGGGAGAGTCCGCTCGGGATACCCAACAACCTGATGCCCTTCGTGGTCAAGGTGGCGCTGGGCGAACTGCGGGAGCTCGGCATCTTCGGTGGCGACTGGCCGACGCATGACGGGACGGGCGTCCGGGACTACATCCATGTGGTGGATCTGGCTCGGGGTCATGGCGCTGCGCTCGAGCGGCTCGACTCGATGCGGCACGAGCGGATGAACCTGGGGACTGGAGTCGGGCAGTCCGTGCTCGACGTGGTCCGGGCCTTCGAGCGCGTGAATGGGGTGAAGGTGCCGTATGCGATCCGCCCTCGGCGACCCGGCGATGCAGCATCGGCGTGGGCTGACCCATCGTTCGCTGCGAAGCGAATTGGTTGGCGCACGACGCTGGGCCTGGACGAGATGGTCCGTGATGCATGGGCCTTCGCGCAGCGCCAGGCGTGTCAGGTTTCGAGGCCCGACTGACTTCCATGAAGACGCTGCACGACATGAATCCCACCGCCATAGCCCTCTGCACCGCGCCGCTTCCACCGTCCATTGTCGCCGGTTGCTCCACCGCCCCAAAGACCGATGGTGCCCGCACGGTGCAGGCTGCCGATGTGGATGCCTTCCTCGTTCGCGTGAAGGAGCAGGATCCCTCCCTCAAGAAACTCTTCAATGACTGCGAGGCCTGTGCTGCGTTCCCTGACCTTGGCGAGGGCGGCCAGTTCGCCCTGTCCGCGCAGGCGTCGGCCGCGGCGGTGAAGGCAGGTGCGGCGGCGACAGCCGATGACGAGGGGGGAGTTGCGGTGTTCGTCGTCAACCCGGTCGGTTTGATGCTCGAGGCCTCGGTCGGCGGTCAGCAGTTCTGCTACCGAGCCGCCGCGGACGTCGATTGAGCGGCGCGGCTGATTCGATCGTCCGCATCTCGCGGCGCCTCTCGCGGGAGCTCGTCGCGAGCCATCCGTCCTCGCGCGTGGCCTTCACCTATGACCCGACCGATCACGCCTGGGCCCAGCATCGCGCATTCTGCCGCATGGCCTGCGATCGGCCGAAGGCCCTCTTCGTCGGCATGAACCCCGGGCCGTTTGGCATGGTGCAGACGGGTGTCCCGTTCGGCGAGGTTGATGCCGTGCGGTCCTTCCTCGGGGTCGATGGCCCCGTCCGTCCGCCTGCGCGCCAGCATCCCAAGCGTCCCATCGAGGGCTTCGCGTGCGGACGCAGCGAAGTCAGCGGCCGCCGCTTCTGGGGGTTGATGCGTGATGTGTTCAGCACCCGGGCCGGCTTCTTCCGAAGCGCCTTCGTCTGGAACTGGTGCCCGCTGGCGTTCCTCTCCGCATCGGGTGCGAATGTGACACCGGACAAGTTGCCCGCGTCCGTGCGTCGACCCATCGAAGCGGCGTGCGACCGTGCTCTGGCTGAGGTCGTCGCCGCGCTCCAGCCCGCCATGGTGATCGGTGTGGGCGGATTCGCTCGTGAACGTGCGCTAGCCGCACTGCCTGCCGGTCCCCCCGTGCACATGGTGCTGCATCCGAGCCCGGCGAGTCCTGCCGCCAACCGCGGCTGGGAGCGACAGGCCCGCGCGCAGTTGTTGGCGTGCGGCTTCCTTGACCAAACGTGATGCCGGACCGCGCGCTGGCCATCCCATCCGAAGCCTGTGAAGTCGCGACCGAGCTCGACCACACTGGGAGGAAGTCCGTGCATGATCGACGAGAGCGGCTCGATTCGGCTCACCGCCACGGCACCATCGAGCGACTCGTCCTTCAGCACGGCACCATCGACGGAGCGGATGGTTGCGCGATCGAGCGAGTGGCCCAGTCCGTGGAGCGCCCGCCAGCCGTTGGCCAGGAGGATGAATCCGAAGCCGCGTTCGCCGTAAGCCTCCGAGCGCTCGAACAGCGTGACCGATATGCCACGGTGGGCAAGCCCAAGGGCGAGGCCCAATTCGGCGACGCTTCCGCCGATGATCGCCGCGTTCAGGGAACCATTGAGGCGATCCTCCGCCCCGGGGGGTGGTGATAAGTGGTCATCAGTGCACCGATTTCCTGGACCGGGTTGAGGGGGTGCGATCGCAGTGCCGATACTGTCGGAGCCATGCCCGATCGGCTCCCTGTTACGGTCGCGATCCCGGTACGGAACGAGGAGCGCAATCTGCCCGCATGCCTGGCGCGGCTGGCGCGATTCGAGCGCGTCGTCGTGATCGATTCGAAGAGCACCGACCGCACCCGCGAGATCGCACTCGGGCACGGAGCCGACGTGATCGATTTCGCGTGGGACGGTCGCTTTCCGAAGAAACGCAACTGGTTCCTGCGGCACCACGCACCCACGACGCCGTGGGTGCTGTTCCTCGATGCAGACGAGTTTGTCGACGATGCCTTCTGTGATGAGCTGGAACGCACGCTGCCGACCGCGCGGCACTCCGGATTCTGGATCCGCTATGACACGTGGTTCTTGGGCAAGCGCCTGCGCCATGGCGACGTGAATCGGAAGCTCGCGCTCTTCCGTGTCGGTTCCGGCGAGTACGAGCGGATCGAGGAGGATCATTGGAGCCATCTGGACATGGAGATCCACGAACATCCGATCCTCGATGGAACGATCGGCGAACTCACGTGCCAGCTCGACCATCGTGACGACCGTGGGTTGGAGCACTGGCTGCGCAAGCACAACGACTACTCCTCATGGGAAGCGCAGCGCACGGCCATGCTTCGCCGCGAGGGTCGGCTCGAGGATCCGGGCCTCACGCCGCGCCAGCGTCGCAAGTACCGGTCGATCGGCGCATGCTGGCTGCCGTCCGCCTACTTCCTCGACAGCTACGTCCGCCGGGGTGGGTGGATGGATGGCCACGCAGGCTTCGCCTACGCGTTCCTGAAGGCTTGCTACTTCTGGGAGATCGGCCTCAAGGTGCGTGAGCTCGAACGGGGTACAGGCCATGGACGGTGATGTCTCGATGATGGCGGCACCGAGCCCCTACACGCTGCGCGAAAAGTTCGCGCGCCTGGCGTGGGCACTGGTGCAGTCCACCCTCTTCGCCTGGAGCTTCCACACCTGCTACGGCTGGCGGCGCATGCTGCTGCGCGCGTTCGGGGCATCGCTGCATCCCACGTGCCGGCTTCGTCGGACCGTCCGCATCGAGTGCCCATGGAACCTGAGCATCGGCATGGATACGGCGGTCGGCGACGGCGCGATCCTCTATTGCCTCGGGCTGGTGCGGATCGGTGACCATTCCACGATCTCGCAGCGGGCCCATGTGTGCGCCGGCAGCCATGACCACCGCAGCCGCTCGATGGTGCTCCTGCGCCCGCCGATCGTGATCGGATCCGATTGCTGGATCGCCGCCGAGGCGTTCGTCGGACCGGGCGTGACCGTGGGTGACGGCGTCATCCTGGGTGCGCGAGCCGTGGCGTTCAAGGACCTTGCGCCGTGGACCATCTACCTCGGGAATCCCGCCCAGCCGGTCGGCCACCGGGCGCCGCTCAGCCCCTGAGCGCGTGTGATGAGCTCGCTGTGAGCACCGAAGCGCACCCGCGTATTCGTCGATACCGGGCCTGATGCCACGGACGCAGACACCCGCCGTCGAAGCAGGCCGGGGAAGGCGACCGTAGCATTCCACCCATGTGGCTCCTGCCCAGGAACCCCGTGTCGCCAAGCATTGCCTGCGTGGGTGGCTTCCTGTTCACGGGCACGGCGCTGGCTGCGCTGCTCGCCATCGCCGATGGTGCCGGCGTGCCCTTCGTAGAACTGCCGATCGCGCGCGTCGCCGGCTTCATCGGCAACACGCTGCTCTGGCTCGGCATCGCACGCGCCTGGTCGGAACGCCGCCCGGACTGAAGTGCCTGCCGCTGCTCGCGGGCATCCACGACTGCATTGCACGGGGACGGCACCATGAAACAGGCGCGCAGAGATCCCGAGGACCGTCTACGCGCCTTGTTGGTCACACGCTCAGGCCGCTGACTCGGCCCGTCCCGGCGTTCACTCTGGGCAGACGCCCCAATTGGAGAGCAGAATGCCTAGATCGGCGCCGCTGACCACGCCATCGCCATCGATGTCGCCAAGGCACGCCGCGGGCGGCGGGGGGAGCATGGAGGAGTCGGTGGCGAGGAAACGCATCGATCCCGGAGCCCCGAGCGGGCTCTCGATCGTCTGCGCCACGACGCCGTTGTAGAGATCCTCGGAGCTGTTGTAGACGTTGACCCCGGTCACGACCGTGCTGCCTGTCGCTCCGGAGACGTTCGTTCGGTACCACTTGCCGGCGTACGCCCAGAACTTGCAGTCATGGGCCACGGTCTGGTTCGAGAAACCACCGGCGTAGAACGGCGTGTTGGCGACCAGTTCCGCAAAGTTGTTGTACGCGTACGCGCCGATGGTCACGGTGCTGTCGGCGAAGTATCGCGTGGTGCGAAGGATCCGGCCGCTCAAATTGTCGATGACGATGTCGTCGTCGTAGTACATGCCGTAGTTGACCATGGGGAACACCTCGCCATTCGAGCCGGAGTTCAGGTCGTTGAAGCTCTTGTACCGGATGAAGATGTTGTTGTACTGACCTGCATCACCTACCGCGTCCGAGGTGACCTTGTAGAAGAACACACCATCGCTGAACATCGCATCCTTCGATGGGATCGCGGGAGCGATGTTCCCAGCGGCAAGGCCATCGGTATCCGTCGCCAGGGCCTGCAACGATGGGTACTTGACCCACGACGTATACGGCGTGAATCCATCCGTCCGGAGGAACACCTCCTCTGCCGCAGCGGTCCCGGCAAAGCCAACGATGATAAATGCGAACGTGGCGAGGGCGGAGGACATTCGGTTCATGAGGAGGGGTCCTATGAAAGTCTGGTGGAGGCAGGCACGGAAGCGCTTGCTCGACCATCACTGGCGCACGGTTGAGGCCGGCCGGACGGTCCGTCGGCTTGTTCCGTGCAGAGACAGAACTGTAGCCGCGAAACACGGCCGGGCAAGTTCCGGGGACGCCATCGATGCAATCTGCCGGCTGTCGCGCCCGCACCCAAGCGCACTGCAGCGCGATTGCGGAGCAGGTGATGAGGTCGATGCCTCGATCCCGGCGGTCCGGGCGCCCCTTACGGCGTGGTGCGCTGGTGCGTGAGCAGCCACGCGTAGACGTCGTGGCCTGCCGTCAGGTCGTAGGTCCGCGTCCACGAGTCGTGCCCGACTCCCGGATAGATGGTGAGTCGCGCATCCACCGCACTGGGCAGGGAACAGTTCTGCATGCCCGTGATGGGGACCGTCGAGCCCGCCACCGGAATGACACCATCCGCATTGCCGTGGAAGGCCCAGATCGGATGGTTGCCCAGGAGACAGCCGCGTTGGTCAAAGGCGCTGATGCCGTTGCCGCAGATGGGAATGAAGGCAGCCGGCAGCACATTCGATCCGACGGTGCGCAGGTATTCCCATGTACCGATGGCGCCGCAGCTGAGACCGGTGAGGTAGATGCGGGAGGGGTCCACGTTGTAGTTGGCGGCAGCCCATTGCAGGAAGGCGCTCACGTCAGCGGGACTGTGACAGCCCTGCGGCACGCCTGACCCGCCGTTGGAGTTCTGGGGAGAGAGAACGACGAAGGCATCTCCGGCGGCCGATGCGGCCACGGGCCAGGCATTCGCGGAGATGAGCTTCGCGGGGCCATGGGCCGTGAGTCTGATCAACTCCGCCGATGAGCCATTGCCATTCTCGCCTATGCCGTGCAGGCACACCAGAAGCGGCCAGTCTGTGCGAGTGGCGTAGCCCGCGGGCAAGTACTCCCAGAAGCCCTGTTGCGCCGTGGTGGTTCCCCTGGGGCGCATTCGATGGCGATCCGATGAGACTTGGGGGGTGCAGCCTGCGTCGCCCCATGCGCCAAGCACCGCCCCGAGGTCGCCGCCATCCACGGCTCCACTGTCGTCAACGTCGCCGGTACACAGCGAGGCCGGACATGGTCCCCAGCCCGCAAGCACACCCGACAGGTCAGAGCCATCGATGAGGCAGTCCCCATTGATGTCGGCGGGGCTTCCGGGCGGACACTGCACGACGGCGTTGATCTGCAGTTCGCCGATGTACACGTCCTGGTCGATCGCGCCGTTGCGCGCCGCGAAGCCGAACGACCAACCGGTTGGGTCGATGTTCGCCATCGGCTGTGCACCTTGGTCGATGAAGATGGTGGAGCCGACGGTTCCAGGGAACGCCACCGAGACTCGAGTGCCTGTGGTGCGGGACCAATGGATCGTCGCAACGGCCATCCTGATCCTGTCCACGGCCTGCGTGGTGGTGACCCAGGTCACTGGCGCGAAGGACAGCGGGGTGAACGCAAACTGGCTTCCGCCCCACTTGCCGTTGACGCCATTGGCTCCTGCGCCGGTGTAGGAGACGAAGCCGACGCTGAGCCCCGCCGCGTCATCGTTGAATCCTTGAAGGCCCCACTCGCCACCGGACATGCGGTTGCCTGAGGCATTCGATAGGTCGCCCCAGAGAAACGAGAATCCGTCGCCCGCGCCACCGTTGCTGTTCCGCAAGCTGAAGCGGAAACTCGCCGTAAACTCCTTCACGGTGCCGGCTACCGGCGCGGATCGCCAGGTTCCCCACGTCGAGGGAACGCCATCGCGGACCGGTCGGAGGCGGGTGAATCCATTGGAGGAGAAGGTCTGGGCCTGACCGTACAAGGTGCCAGATGGCGACGCGCCAAAGTTTTCCACGATGGACGCGGTGCACGGGGTGGATCCCTGCCCGAGACCTGCCGCGGTGGTGGAGAAAGCCAAGACGGTCGTGAGTAGGCGACGGACGCGTTCCAGCATGGGACACTTGTAGCTGATCCGCGCGCCCATGCGCCACGAATCAGGAAACATTGTCCCCAATTGGGCGCCTCAAGGCCTCAGGCATCCTGTGGCCGGGTGGCTCACTCGCGACCTGCTCGACAACGACAGCGGGGTCGGCTCGAGGCCGACCCCGCAGGGTGTGCATGGTGTGCAACGGGTCCGGGAAGCGACTTGCGCTCAGGCGCGACGGCGTCGAGAAACGCCGACACCGGCAACGGCCAGCAGTGCCATGGCGCCCGGGGCGGGAATCAAGGACGAGTCGATCGTCATGAAGTTGACGTCGGCGCCGTAGCCCGCGGAACTGGCCACGGTGAGGAACGGGGTGTTGTTGTAGAGATCGGGGCCGCTGGCGAAGACGCTGAAGCTCTGCACCACGCCGTTCACGACATCGGATCGCCAGCAGGTGCTGCCGGTGCCGGCCCAGTACCTGTTGTCGCCATTTTGATTTCCGCCACCGAACCCAGCGGCATAGAAGTACGAGTTGTTGACGAGATCCGCAGCGGTGTTGAACGCGTACATGCCGACATTGGCTGCAGAGTCGAAGGATGCCGTGCGGAAGAACCAGCCGTTGGAGGTGTTGGCGATCACGTCCTCGTTGTAGTACATGCCCTGCGCCATCTGGATGGCGAAGCCACCCGAGTTCGCATTCAGGTCCGCGAGCGAGTTGTAGCGGACGTACGTGTTGTTGTAATTGAGCCCACCGTCGTTCTTGGTGGTCTTGTAGACGTACGTGCCGTCCGTGAAGATCCCGTCGGTGGACAGGATCGATGAGCTCGAGCCGACGTTGGTGCCGGCCACGTTCGCCGCCATGTCCCCAAGCGACGCGTACGACGTCCAGACGGTGGAGGAACCAACGGTCGATGAGCGGACATACAGGAGCGTCGCCTCGGAGGAGGCCGCGAGACAGGCTGCGAAAAGGGCTGCGCCGGTCATGGCGAAGTGCGATGGAGTCATGATGAGAAATACCTTTTGAGGGAAGAGGGAAAGGGGAACTCAAACCTACCCCATTCCGGGCAAGTTCCAACGAAATCAAAAAAAGTTGGGAGGTTCCTCCGCTCGTGAGGGGCCCCTGGTTCCGGCGCGGCGTGGCGGCTCGGCCTGGGCCTCGTGGATAATGTCGTGGCATTTCTTGTTGGCGGGCTTGCGCCGCCCGGCTCGGGGATCACCTTGACTTCCGCACCATGGCTTTGGCGGCCGTGGACTGCCACTAAAGAACCGATGAACACGATGATCCGATCGCTCCCGGCGGTAAGTCTCTTCCGGAGCTTGGCTTCCACGCTGCCACTCTTGGTCGCGCTGTCCCGGGGCCACGCTGGATTCGATGTTCCCGTCGCGGTGGCACCGGGGTCGACCGCGACCATCACGCTCGCGATCACCGTCACCGACGGAGTCGACAGCGAGACCGATGTCGATTCGATCGTCGTGGCTGCCGACGGCAATGGCC
>SYIB01000116.1 GCA_005798965.1 Planctomycetia bacterium | reverse complement strand
GATGCCGCCGCAGATGCGCAGGGCCGCGGCGCCGAGCGATTCGCCGATGGCGAAGCCGATGAACGAGGGGCCGACCAGCTCTGCCGGGAGGAAGCAGAGGATGCAGATCATGAAGAAGAGCTCGACCGACACGAGCAGCATGCCGATCGACATGCCCGACTTGAGCGGAATGCTCAGCACTGGCAGGGGGTAGCCCTTGAGGCTGGCGAACGCGGTGCGGCTGTTGGCCTGGGTGTTGATGCGGATGCCGAACCACGACACGCCGTAGCTGCCGAGGATGCCGAGCACCGACGCGGCCAGGATGACCGAGACGTCACGGAAGCTCTTGTGCTCGAGGTAGCCGAAGTAGAAGATGATCGCGCCGGCGATCAGGATCCACAGCACCGACAGGTACTTGCCCTGCTGGATGATGTAGCTCTTGCAGGTCTCCCAGATGATGTTGGAGACCGCCAGCATGCTCTTGTGAGCAGGCAGGGCGACGGTTTGCTTGTACTGGACCAGGCCGAAGAGAGCACCGAGGACGGCGACCACCAGGCCACCCATCATGAGTTGCTTGCCGGTGAGGTCGCCACCGAAGGTCACGGTGTTGACATCCGGCAGCTTGAGGTCGGCCTCGCCGGCCATGGCCGAGGCAGTGGCGGCGAAGGCCGCCAGGGCGGGAACGATGAACGATGAGAGCTTCATTGGTTCGTGTCTTCCGTGGGTTGGACGGGAGCGGCCCCGTGGGGAACCACTTTTTTGAGGGGTCGGAGTGTACCGGACCTCTTCGCATCGGCAAGGAAGGACTGGGTTCGTGACGATTGGCACGAGGCGGGGGGTCTGGACCGCCGGATACTTCGTGAAACTTTTCCCGAAGTTGAAAGTAAAATTATAGGACTGCGACATCGAGCCCAGTCGGCGAGACCTGCAGGTCCACGACTCGAGCGCCGGGGGCAGGGGGACGTCGGTGCAGCCGGTCGCGCACCCGCTGGGCGGCCTGGGCGTCCTTGGCGACCATCAGCATGAAGCCTCCGCCGCCAGCGCCCGCCAGGGTCCATGCGCTGAGGTCGCGCTCGCAGGGTTCGACCATGGCCTCGATCGTTGCGGTCGTGCTTGCCGGATCCATCACGCGCTTGAGCCGCCAGTACTCGGCCAGCCGATCGGCAAAGCCATCGAGATCGCCAGCGAGCAGGTGGGCACGCATCGCCTCGGCACCTGCCTTGAGCGCCGTCACGGCGGCCACGCGATGGGGATCGCGCAGCAGCCAGCCGCCCACGACCGTCTCGAGGATGTCCTTCGCCATGCGCTGGAGGCCGGTGTACAGAATCACCGATCGCGCGTGGAAGCCATCGAGCGTTGGCGCGCGCAGTGCCAGGCGCTCGGCCTCGGGCCGCTGGTCACGGCCGGGTGCAGTACGCGAGATCTTGAAGCCACCGATGAGGCCACCGACCTGGTCCTGCCAGCCGCCGCGCGTGCCGATCATCTGCTCCAGGAGGCTGGTGCGCTCGACCAGTTGCTCGAGGGCGTCTTGTCGACCTCGACGCCGACCGATGCCGACATCGTGCGCGCCCAGGCGCTCGCCGACCATCGTGGCCAGTGCCGCGAGCATCGTTGCACCGAAGATGCTGCTGGTGCCCAGGCCGCTGCCCTTGGGCACGCCGCTGAAGATCGTCAGGCTCACACCGCCGCCGAAGCGTTGCAGCGTGTGGTCCAAGCGCAGCGAACGATCGTGGGGCACGATCCCCGAGAGCACGAGCGCAGCCTTGGGCAAGGCATCCCACTTGCGCGGATCCTCGAAGTCCAGGGCGGTGGCGGTGTCGCGGATCGTGACGGACGTGCCTTGGTCCACACTGTGGATCGAGATCACGGGAGCCGGCGTCAGGCGCGCGACGACCTTGATCGGGTGCGTGCCGTTGAGCAGCAGTGCGGCGTTGAGCACCGTCCCGCCGACCTCGTTGCAGATCGGGGGCGTGTCGCTCCAGCCGCCTGCAAGATCAAGCCGAACGGGTGCATGCGCGTGCACGGTTTGCCCAGTGCGGATCGCCGCACGCGCTGGGCGATCCGGGAGGGCGATCGACTGCGCCACGGCACGGCCCACGCTGCGCATGGCGGCCGCACGAAGGTCCAGCGGCGATACCGAGCGCGGCAGGCGCCGCGCGACGAGGTCCGAGAGGGCCATCTGCAACCGCGCCCGCACGAGCGGATCATGCTGTCGGTGCGAGGCATCGAGGTAGCCCGTGGCGAGTTCGAGCGGGGCCATCGGCTCGCTGAGCAGCGCATGGGCCGACAAGGGACTCGTCGAGGCATCGTTCACGATCGCACGGGGCATGCCGTGTGCGATGGATGCATCGACACATGCCTGGTGGTGATGGACCATGGCGTGCGCATCGGCGCCCGGCGCCAGTTCAGCCACGCTCATGCGCGGACCTGCACGCCATGCGGAGCTGGGCCGCGTGCGAGCTCGCATCATCCAGCCCAGCAGGCGATCCATGAGGCGCGGATCCCGCGCGGCATCGGCAACATCGACCACCGGCCAGAGCCGGGCCGTCCACAGGCTGCGCACACGATCGGCAGCGTCAAAGACCTCGTCAGCGGCGATGCCGCGAGCCGACAGGAAACGATCGAGCGGCTGCCCGCCGATCGTGCCGCCGTGCTCGAGCCCCGTCTTGAAGTCATCGTCGAGACCGTGGATCACCCGCACGGCCAGATGGCCAGGCAGCGGGACCTCGAATGCGCACCAGGCACGCGGCAGCTCGATCGAGCGACCGAGCGCTCCGAGCCCGACGACCACGTTGTCACCGCCGAGGCGTGCGCGGTCCAGGACTGAGTCGATGATCGCGGTTCGGCCGCGGCGAGCCGGATCGTGGGCAACCACGGCGTGCAGACGCACGGCGCCGGAGCAGGCCGTGAGCAATTCGAGGTACTCGCGCGTGGTCCCGGCATGATCGAACGAGCATGGATCGAGGATGGCGGCATCCACGCGCCGTCGGCGCAGCCCCCGATGCAGTCGCGCGAGGTCATCGTTCCACTGACCTGTGGCACGGTACGGGGCGGCATAGTCCCGCTGCGAAAGGCCGGGCATGGCAGCTCGCATGAGGTGGTCGTAGAGATCGATCGGCGGCGCTTGGGCTGCGGCGATGCGCTGCATGAGTGAGGTACCGGCTGCACGCAGCAGCGCCTGACAGGCCGTTGCACTGAAGGCCATCACGCCCGTATCCACGAGCGCTCGCCCCCGGCCATCGATGGCGCCGGCTGCTCGCGCCTGGGCCAGCGTGGGTTTCTGCAGCGCGCTGCAGACGAGCCCGTTGCGTGCGACGAAGACGCCGTGGCGTGCGGCGGTCGCGTGGGGCTGTGGGCTCGCGAGCACGGTGATGTCGGAGCCCGAAAGGTCGACGCCCCGACCGTCGAGCGTGAGCATCATGTCACCGGCCGCAACGATCACCTGGTCCGGGCGCGGCACGATCGACAGGAGATCGCGCACCAGTCGTGACAGCACGCTGTCGTCTGCACCCAGCGCGGCAGGCATGGGCGCGAAGACCTTGCCACGGGCACTGAAGGCGGGCAACCGCCGGCTGTCGCCGCCGCAGTGCACGATGGCGATGCGCCGCCCGGCGAGCGCACGGGCCACGCCCGCGGGGCCTCGGGAACCGAATCGTTGGGCGGCACGCTGCATGGCCAGCAGCGTGCTCGAACCGCTGCCGGCGCGGCGCCCGCGCGGATCGGCAAGCACCTGCGTGGCGGCGATCCCCGGCAGCAATCCGCGGCGCACCAGCCCGGCGAGCTCAAGCCTGAAGCGGCGTGCCTGCATCGAGTTCGATGCCGTGACGATGAGCAGGTCCAGCACCGGGCCCATGGTGCGAGTCTACGGCGTGGGCATCACTACGCTGCCGGCATGCCGACCTTCGCCCAAGCACTGGACCTTATCGACGATCCCGCGCGCATCGCCGAGTACCGGAGGCTCCATGAACGGATCTGGCCCGAGGTCGCGGCGGGCCTTCGGGAGCTTGGGCTGAGCAACATGCGCATCTGGATCAGCGGCACGCGGCTCTTCATGACCTATGACGCCCCAGAGGGGTTCGACCCGGCGCGCGACTATCAGGCCTACGCCGCGAAGCCTCGCGTGCAGGAGTGGGATGCGCTGATGCGCACCTTCCAGCGCCGCGTACCGGCTGCACGCGAGGGCGAGTGGTGGTCGGCGATGGAGTGCGCCTTCGACCTCGATGCACAGCCTTGAGGTGCAGCTCTGTGCGATGAGCCCGCTTGGGTGGCCCGCGAAGGATCACGCGCGGCCGCGCATGAGCAACCAGCCCAGCGCACTGACTGCGCCGAAGAGCGTGAAGCCCACGAGGGCACCCAGTGCCACTGCTGCGAACACCAGGTCGGTGCGTGCTTCGCGCAGCGAGGCGAGCACCACGACGCCGAGCGGGGCATCGTCGCCGGCGTAGCCCGAGACGAACTCGCCGACGATCGCCCCGATCACGGCGAGGCCGCTGGCGATGCGAAGGCCCGTGACGATGCTGGGCACGGCCCAGGGCAGCGCGAGCTTCCACCAGGTGGTGGCGCGGCTGGCACCGTAGAGCCGGAACAGTTCACGCAGGTTGGGGTCGGTTGAGCGCAGGCCATCGACGGTGTTGGCGATGATCGGGAAGACGCTGACGATCGCCGCACTGGCGAGCGCACTCTTGACGCCGTAGCCGAACCAGATCACCAGCAGCGGCGCGATGGCGACCAGCGGCACCATCTGCAGGAGCGTGGCGATCGGGTACGCGCCGCGGTAGAGCAGGCGGCTGCTCGCGACGAGGCTGCCGACCACCGTGCCGACGACGGCTGCGACGGCGAGCCCGCCGACCGCGGCCAGTGCGGTGAGCCCGAGCGAGCGCGAGAGCGGGCCTGCGTTCTCGATGAGCGCGCGCAGGACCGCCGAGGGCGCGGGCAGCAGGAACGAGCGGATCTGAAGGATGAAGACCAGGAGTTCCCAGCCAAGCAGCAGCGCGACGACCAGGGCGAGCGGAGGCCACACCGAGTGGATCATGCGCTTCATCGCTCGCTCCCCGCATGCTTCGCGAGGCTGCCGGGCGCGATGCCGCCTGGTGGGCGCGGCAGCGTCATGTCGTGGTAGATCGACTGCAGCGCTTGGGCGAACTCGACGGTCGTACGCACCTCGGGCTGGCGGTTGGGCAGGTGGATCCCGTGCACGCTCACCACGCGACCGGGGCGGCCCGTCATGACCACCACCTGACGGCCGAGGTAGACGGCCTCGGCAAGCGAGTGCGTGACGAGAACCACCGTCATGCCGAGCTCCTTCCAGAGGTCGGCGAGCAGTTCGTTGATCGTCTCGCGCGTGATCTCGTCGAGTGCGCTGCAGGG
>SYIB01000115.1 GCA_005798965.1 Planctomycetia bacterium | reverse complement strand
GTCGAGAACGTGGTGGTGCGCCCCCGCCGCACGGTGATCAAGTCCGGCGACGCCACGATCGAGACCGTCGAGCACTGCATGAGCGCCCTCGCAGGCCTGCGCGTGGACAACGCGCTGCTGCGCCTGCGAGGCCCCGAGCTGCCTGCCGGCGACGGCAGCGCCCTGCCCTTCGCCGAACCCATGCTCGCCGCGGGCATCGTGGCGCAGGATGCCGAGCGCATCATCCACCGGCTGCGCGCGCCGGCGCTCTGCGAGGATCCCGACGGCGCGATGATCGCGGCATTCCCCTCCGACGGCGAGCTCATGCGCGTGGTCTTCGACCTCGACTACGGCAAGAATGCACACCGCATCGGCCGGCAGGGCTGGAGCTTCGACCTGGCCACCGGCGACTACATGCGCGAGGTCGCGCCATCACGGACCTTCAGCCTGAAGGAGGAGGCCGAAGCCCTCCTCGCCGCCGGGCTCTGCACGCACCTGACCCCGAAGGACGTGCTCGTGATCGGCGAGGACGGCCCCATCGACAACGCGTTCCGCTTCGACAACGAACCGGTGCGCCACAAGGTGCTCGATGCGATCGGCGACCTATACCTGATTGGGGCACCGGTGCAATGCCGCGTGCTTGCCTCGCGCGCGGGCCACGGCCTGAATCGCCGGCTCGGGCTCGAGATCGTGCAGCGCATCAAGGCCGCGCACCACGCGGCGAGCCTGGGCGTGGGGCGGGCGCTGGATGCACGGGCCATTACCAAGCTCCTGCCGCACCGCTACCCGATGCTGCTGGTGGATCGCGTGCTCGAGCTGGATGGCTCGCGACGCGCCGTCGGCGTGAAGAACGTGACGATGAACGAGCCCTTCTTCCCCGGTCACTATCCGGGCCAGCCCATCATGCCCGGCGTGCTGATCGTGGAGGCGATGGCGCAATTGAGCGGGCTGCTGCTCGCGCAGACGCTCGAGCACACCGGCAAGGTCGCGATGCTGCTCTCGCTTGACAACGTCAAGCTGCGTCTCAAGGTCTCGCCAGGCGACCAACTCGTCATGGAGGCCGAGACCATCACCGCGAACAGCCGCAGCGCGACCGTACAATGCCGCGCGTCCGTCGGGGGAAAGACCGCAGCCGAGGCCAAGATCCGCTTCATGATGGTCGACGCCGACACCGAGACTGAATGAGCCATCGGGACACGACATGCCGAGCATCCATCCAACTGCGATCATCGATCCCTCAGCTGATGTCGCGCAAAGCGCACAGATCGGCGCATACTGCGTGGTCGGTGCCCGCGCCCGCATCGGTGAGGATTGCGTGCTCCGTCCACACTCGCAGGTCGGCCCGCTGACGGAGATCGGCCGCTGCAACGAGCTCCATGCGTACTCGGTGGTCGGCGGCGATCCGCAGGACCTCAAGTTCCGCGGCGAGCCCACCTGGCTCGTCATGGGTGACTACAACCAGGTGCGCGAGCACGTCACCATCCACCGCGGCACGGGCAACGGCGGCGGGTACACCCGGGTGGGCAACCACAACCTGTTCATGGTCAACATGCACATCGCGCACGACTGCGTCATCGGCAACCACACGATCATGGCGAACAACGTCATGCTTGCCGGCCATGTGCACGTGGAGGACTACGCAAACCTCGGCGGTGCGGTCGGCGTCCACCACTTCGCGCGTGTGGGCTACTGCAGCTTCGTGGGCGCCATGGCCCGCGTGCCGAAGGACGTGCCGCCCTTCATGCTCGTCGAAGGCAGCCCAAGCAGCGTGCGCAGCTTCAACCAGATCGGCATGAGCCGGCTTGGCCTGCCCGAAGAGGAGATCGAGGCCGCCAAGGAGGCGTACAAGAAACTCTTCCGGCTCAAGGGCGGCTCGATCATGGCCAAGGCCCTGGCGCTGCGCCAGCAGTTCCCGGGCTCCAAGGTGATCGCCAAGATCTGCGACGCCGTGGCCCAGGCCGGGGATGGGGTCTACGGACGCGCCTTGGAAACCAAGCGCGGCGACGATAAGCGCGCCCGGCGCTGACCGCGTCCTCAATCAAGGCCGGCCGCACCTCGATCTGGTTGCCGCAACAGTTCCCGGCGCTCCGTATCAGGCGAGCCCTTGCGAGCCACCTTTCTGCATCGGGTGGGCACGGCTAGACTCCGGGTCCGATGTCCACAAACGTCAAGGCAATCCGCGTCGACGAACTGATGCAGAAGGCGATGCAGAGCCTGAAGGCGGCCAAGTGGTTCGACGCCGAGCAACTTGCCGTGCGCGCCCTGCAGTTCGCGCATGGCGATGCGGATTTCGAGCGCATGGCACTCATCGTGCCGGCCCTGCAGGAGGCCCGGCGCCTGCGCTTCCAGCTCGCGCTCGACGCTGCGAAGAAGACCGTCAAGATCCTCGACAGCGAACTTGGCGAGGAGCCGGTGCTCGCTCCCGGCGCGTACCTGCTGCAGCCACCGCTCGTCGGCGCCGATGCCCGACGCGCGCGCCTGGCCAGCCTCGCCCGCAACAACGCGGTGGCCATCCTCTGCCGCGAACCAACGAACGCCATGGGCTTGGTCCCGGTCGTCGCGATCGGCGGCGTGACCGTGCGCACGCGCATCCAGGGCTGGGGCAAGGGCAGCAAGGTCGACTTCCAGTGGTTCGTCGAGGCGATCGAGCAGCTGGGCGACAGCGCGATCGAATCGCTCGACACAGGCCAAGAACCCGATCGCCAGGTCGATGACCTCATGAATGCGCTCGACTCGCTGCCCGAACACGAAAAGCTGCACCAGGCGTTGGCGGCCTGCTGCAAGCTTGCAGCCAAGAGCATGCGCGACCGCCCCGCCACGCTGCCTGACCTCGATGCGTCCGGCGATGAGTGACCACCGCACTGCGCACGGCGACGAGCCTGCCAGCATGCGCACCGTCCACGTCCTCGCCGGCATTCCCAGCCTGAACAACGCGCTCTACTGGCGCATCCGGTTCCTGGTGGGCGACCCGACCGCACTCGTCATCGTGCACGATGGCGACCGGACCGAGAGCACCCTGATCATCCGTGACATCGAGATGGAGCGCGCGCGGAAGCACGCGCGCGCGGATCGCGTGAGCTGCCCAGCCGACTGGGCCCCCGCAGGCGGGCTGAGCGGTGACCGCGAGACGGCGACTGCGCAGGCCTTGGCCGAGTGCGTGCGCCGCATGGGTGCGACCGCCGTCACTTGCGATCGATCCTTCCCCGCGATCTACGCGCACGAACTGACGCGCGCCGGCATCACATGTGCATGCGACCCGGCTCTGGGCGTGACGGAACGACGCAGCAAGGACCTGCAGGAGATCGAGTGGATCGCCACGGCGCAGCAGGCAACCGAATCGGCGATGGAGTTGGCGTGCTCGATGATCGCGCGCGCGCGCGCCGGCGCCGACGGCGTGCTGGTGCATGACGGCGCACCCTTGACGGCCGAGCGCGTCAAGCGTGAGATCGACGTGCACCTGTTGGGCCTGGGCTACGAGAACCCCGAGCCGATCGTGGCGCCAGGGCCGGTCGGCGCGGATTGCCACGACCATGGGCATGGCCTGATCCGCACGGGCGAGCCGGTGATCGTGGACATCTTCCCCCGCAGTCGAAGCACCCGCTACAACGGCGACTGCACACGCACCGTGGTGCACGGCGCCGTGCCGCCCGCGGTCACCCGCATGCACACCGCAGTCGTGGCCGCCAAGGCCGCGGCAACCGCAGCCACGCGCGCGGGCGTCACGGGCGATGCGGTGCACGCCGCCACCGTCGCGGCTCTGGCCGCCCACGGCTACCCCTGGCACGCGGGCGGTCCACCCAAGGATGCGCACGCCGACTGGTGCGGCCTGGTGCATGGCACGGGGCACGGGCTGGGGCTTGAAGTGCACGACCCGCCCCTGCGGGCGCCGATGGGACCGGAGCTGGTCGTGGGTGATGTGCTCACGATCGAGCCGGGGCTCTACCAAGCCGGCCTGGGTGGCATTCGGGTCGAGGACATGGTCGTGGTCGAGGCAGCCGGCTGCCGCAACCTGAATCGCCTGCACGAAGGGCTCGACTGGCGCTGAGTGGGGTGCGCGCTCGCGTTCAGTGCGTGAGCCTGCGGTACTTCACGCCCGCACCCACAGCATCCTCGCCCAGGCGGCGGCGCCGGTCATCCTCGTACTCGGTGAAGTTGCCGGGGAAGAACGAAACCTTGCCGTCACCCTCGAACGAGAGGATGTGCGTGGCGACGCGGTCGAGGACCCACCGGTCGTGGCTGATCACGACCG
>SYIB01000114.1 GCA_005798965.1 Planctomycetia bacterium | reverse complement strand
GCGTGCCGCGCGTGACCAGCACGTAGCCGTGGCAGAGACGGCTCAACGGCTTCGGTCCATGCAGGATCGCGATCGCCAGCCAGAGCCCGGCAAAGGTGGCGACCGGCATGCTCACGACGGTCAGGAGCGCCGTCATCGCGGCGGCGCGTGCCAGCGACCAGAGGATGAGCGACCAGGGCAGGCCATCCGCCGGCGGCGTACCGATCGCCTCGGGAATCACGGCCACGTCCGGGCCGCGCTCGGTGCCGAGCTCGCGCTGGGCATCGTTCCAGAGCCCCCAGCGCTGCAGGATCCGGCCGAGCGTGCCGTCGGCGCGCATCGCCGACAGGGCGGCGTTGACGTCCGCCAGGAGCTTGTCGTCGCTCTTGCGGACGACCACGCCGTACTCGCCCGGATCGAAGCTCTGCTCGACCAAGGCAAGGCGCTCATCGTGCCCTGCGAAGAAGCGCGCGATGAACGATTCCTGCAGGCAGGCGTCGACGCGGCCGAGGATGGTCTCCGTGAACGGCGCGAGCGAGTCGTCGTACTCGACGATGAGCGACGGTGGCACGCCCGCAGCGCGAAGGCTCTCGATGCTGGCTGAGCCGTTGAGCACGGCGATCGGGCGTCCGGCAAGATCAGCGAGCGAGGTGAATCGATCGCGGTCCTCGGCGCGCACGACCAGCTGCTGCGAGTAGCGGAAGTACGGCGTCGAGAAGGCCACGACGCGTTCGCGGTCAGCAGTGAACTCGAAGCCATTGATGAGAAGGTCGCAGCGATCGGCATCGAGGGCATCGATCAGCGCGAGCCAGTCGGCGCTGAAGCGCTCGGCCCGCACCCCGAGCCGGCGAGCGAGGTCCTCGGCGATCTCCACTTCGAAGCCAATGACGCGGTCAGGATCGGATGGATCGGGAAACGCGAAGGGTGCGCCGCCGCTGATGTCACAGCCCCAGCGCATGACTCCGTTGGCGCGCAGGCGGCTCAATCCATCGTCGGCGGCTGCAGCCATGGTCGCCAGCAGCACGAGGAGGGGGGCGAGCAGGCGCAGCACCCCGGCGATGCTACTGATCGTCGATGCCCGGTTGCATCCACGGGACGCGGACCGCGAAGCCACTGCAATGCCTCGTCCACGCACCATGGGAGCCGATGCGCCACGAACCACCCGAGGTTCTGCGACGGCGCAGGTTGGGCGCGCCTCGGCGCAGGCCGAACAGGTGGCGCGGGGTGGTCGTCCCACGGCCTGGGTGCTGGTGCTGCCAGACCAGCTGACGCAGAGCGTTGGACCGCTCGCGCGGGATCCGCGTGCGGGCGTGATCATGGTCGAGAGTGGTGAGTGGATGTCGCGACGGCCGTACCACCGTCAGCGCCTCGCGATGCTGCTCCTGAACGCACGAGAGTTTGCCGACGAGTGCCGCGCCGCCGGTCGTGCGGTGCACCTGGCCCAAGGGCACGGAGCCATGATCGATCTCGTGCGGGCCGCGCACCGATCGCTCGGTGCGCCCGGGGCCTTCGTCTGCATGCAGCCGGCCGAACGCGAGATGCGCGCTGAGCTGGCGCCGCTCATCGGCGAGGGCGTGTTGGCCTTCGTGCCGCATGAAGGTTGGATGACGACCGCCGAGGACTTCGGTCCGATGCCCAAGGGTGGCTGGCGGATGGATGCGTTCTACCGTCGGGTCCGCAAGCGGCTGGGCATCATGGTGGACTCGGCCGGCCGCCCCGAGGGTGGTGCGTGGTCATTCGATGCAGACAATCGAGAGCGATGGGACGGGGTGCCTGCAGCGCCGGAGCCGCCGGTCTTTCCGATGACCCCTCGACGCGCCGAGGTCGAGCGCGAGATCAACGAGCGATTCGCGCACCATCCGGGAACACTGGACGTCCGCACCTTGCCAGCCACGCTCGACGACACGCATGCACTCTGGTCTTGGGCGCTGCGCGACTGCCTGCCGCACTTCGGCCCCTTCGAGGATGCGATGAGCACCCGGAGCAGGGGCCTCTTCCATTCGCGCATTTCGCCGGTGCTCAATGTGCTGCGCATCCTGCCGCGTCGGCTGGTCGAGGATGTCCTCGCGCTCGATGTTCCTCTGGCCTGCCGGGAAGGCTTCGTGCGCCAAGTCATCGGATGGCGCGAGTTCGTCCACCATGTGCATGAGGCCACCGATGGATTCCGCACGGGCCTGGGCGGGGCTGCTGGTCCTGTAGCCACTGCGCCTGGCGATGGAGGCTTCGCTCGCTGGTCCGGCGCATCATGGGCACCTGCGGGCAGTGCACCTGCGGGGGTCGACGGTGGTGCGCGGCCATCGTGGGCGGCCCAGGCGGGCGGTGGATCCACGCCACTGCCGCCGGCGTTCTGGGGAGCGCCGAGCGGGCTTCGATGCCTGGATCAGGTCATCGAGGGCGTGTGGGCCGAGGCATGGGGCCACCACATCACGCGACTGATGGTGCTCGGGAACATCGCCACGCTGCTGGACCTTGATCCGCGCGAACTGGCGGATTGGTTCTGGGTGGCGTACATGGATGCGTGGGACTGGGTGGTGGAGCCGAACGTGCTTGGCATGGCCACCTACAGCGCGGGCGAAGTGATGACGACCAAGCCGTACGTCTGCGGCAGCGCGTACATCCGCAAGATGGGTGACTTCTGCGATGGTTGCCGCTTCACGCCGGGCTCGACTTGCCCGATCACGCCGATGTACTGGGCTTTCCTGAGCCGCCACGAGGCGTCCTTGAGGGAGAATCCCCGTATGAGCCTGGTCATGGGAAGCGTGCGCAAGCGTTCGGCGGATCAGCGCCGTGATGATCAGCGCGTGGCGTCAATCGTGCAGGAGCTCCTCGTGCATGGCAAGCCGATCACGGTGGAGGCGTTGCGATGAGCCGATTCACGCGATCGAGCCCGATGCCCGCGTCGCGCGGCGACCTCGCCCACTGGCACATGCGCGAAGGCGCGCTGCAGCGCATGCTGCCGCCGTGGGAAGAAGTCGATGTGGTGAAGGCGCCCGTGCCGATGGTCGATGGCGCGATCGCCGAGTTCATCCTTCACAAGGGTCTGCTGGGGATCCGTTGGATTGCCCGCCACGAGCAGGTCGATCCGGCGACGGGGTTCGTCGACATTCAGGTGCGCGGGCCGTTCCGTCGCTGGCGTCACCAGCATCGGTTCGAGGATCGCGGTGCAACGAGCGCGATCACCGATGACATCCAGTACGAACTCCCGGTGCCACCCGTCGGCCCGATCGTGGGTGGTTGGCTCGTGCGCGGCGATCTGGAACGGGCGTTCAGGTTTCGACACCGCCGTTTGGCCAACGACCTGCGTCGGCACCAGGAGTGTGCGGCGCTGTCGGGATGGTGCGTGGGCATCACGGGTGCCAGTGGGCTGGTCGGGCGACAACTGCAGGCGTTCCTGACGACCGGCGGCACGAGCGTGAAGCGACTCACCCGAGGCTCGGCGAGTGCCAGCCGCGGTGAGATCCAGTGGAATCCGGGCGGCGAGCGGGTGGCGACGGCGCCCTTCGAGTCGCTGGATGCGATCGTGCATCTCGCCGGTGCGAATCTGGCCGATGAACGATGGACCCCCGCGCGCAAGGAGATCCTGCGCGAGAGCCGGATCGCCGCCACGCGACATCTGTGCACGCTCTTGGCGGGCCTGGAGCGCAAGCCGAAGGTCTTGGTCTGCATGAGCGGCATCGGGATCTACGGCACCGAGCATGGCCGGTCCGTGGATGAACGCGATCCGGCTGGCGGCGACTTCATCGCGCAGCTTGCCCGGGAGTGGGAGGATGCGGCGCAACCCGCGATCGATGCGGGGATCCGTGTGGTCTTCCTTCGCGCCGGCATGGTCGTCACGGCCGCAGGCGGTGCGGTGGCGAAGATGCGCACGCCGTTCCTCTTCGGCGCCGGTGGGCCGATCGGTTCCGGCCGGCAGGGCATCTCGTGGATCGCATCCGATGACCTTCTCGGCATGATCGCGACGGCAATCGTCGATGGTCGCTGGACCGGACCGGTGAACGCGGTGGCCCCGGAGGCTGTGGAGCAGCGGCAGTTCGCCAAGGCGCTGGGGCGCAGCCTGCGCCGGCCGGCGATCGCGCCCATGCCGGCTGCGGTCGTCCGCATGCTCTTCGGCGAGATGGGCGAGTCGTTGCTCTTGCGTGGTCAGTTCGCCCAGCCCACCCGTGCGAGCGAGCTTGGATTCCGATGGGATTTCCCGCTCCTGCAGGATGCCCTTGACTTCGAACTGGGACGCGCGTGATGGCACCATCGATCTGCTGGTTCTCGAACGACCTTCGGCTGGATGACCAGCCAGCCTGGCGGGCTGCATGCGAGCGCGGCGAACCGGTCATCGCGCTCTACGTCTGGGATCCCGCGGGCGAGGGGGACTGGGCGCCGGGCGGAGCGAGCCGATGGTGGCTGCATCGGTCCCTGCTCGCGCTCGATGCATCCTTGCGTGCCCTCGGTGGACGGCTCGTGATCCGTTCGGGACCTCGAGCGGACGCGCTTCGCGACGTGGCCGCATCGACCGGAGCAGACACCGTCTACGCCAATGAGCGGTTCGAGCCTGCAGCGCGCTCGACCAATGCAGCGGCGCAACGCTCGCTCGCGTCGATCGGCGTGGGTGTCGTCTGGTCCAACGGCTCGCTGCTCCATGATCCTTGGTCGCTTCGCACCGGGACCGGAGTTCCGTACAAGGTCTACTCGCCGTTCGCCAAGGCATGGCGGGCACGGTGCCAGCTCGATGCTGCACGCGGCGCCCCTCGTGCGGTGCCGTGGTTTGCAGGCGAGCTCGCCACGGAGTCGGTTGCGTCGCTTGCCCTGCAACCACCCCAGCCTTGGGATGGCCAGTTCCATGCGCTCTGGGCTCCGGGTGAAGTGGGAGCGAAGGAGCGCCTGAAGGCGTTCCTCACGGGCCCAGTGTCGGGGTACGCCGATGGGCGTGATTTCCCCTCGCGCCCGGCAGCCAGCCGACTGAGCCCGCACGTGCATGCGGGTGAACTCTCGCCGAGGCGGATCTGGCATGAGGCCGAGCGGGCGGCTGCAGCGCAGCCGGCGTGGCGCGGCGCCATCGACAAGTTCCAGGCCGAACTCCTCTGGCGGGACTTCGCCCACCATGTGCTCGCGAACTTCCCGCACACTGCCGAGCGACCGCTGCAGCCGGCCTTCGAGGCATTCCCATGGAACGATGACCGCACTGCGCTTCGGCGCTGGCAGCGCGGGCAGACCGGCTACCCGATCGTTGACGCCGGCATGCGAGAGCTCTGGGCCACCGGCACGATGCACAACCGAGTGCGCATGGTGGTGAGCTCGTTCCTCGTGAAGCACCTTCGCCAGCACTGGCGCCACGGTGCAGACTGGTTCTGGGACACCTTGCTTGATGCGGATCTGTCGAGCAACTCGCTTGGCTGGCAGTGGAGCGCGGGTTGCGGCGCCGATGCAGCTCCGTACTTCCGCATCTTC